>DXDP01000035.1 GCA_019115445.1 Candidatus Nocardiopsis merdipullorum | reverse complement strand
GAAGTTGTGGAGCAGCGCACCGTTTGACCCGAGCCCTCGGGTCCTTGCCGATGTCGAGGGCGTTTCCTGGTGTGTTTTCGCCCCTCAAGGCCCAAGATGGTGAAAAGTGCCCGAGGATCTGTGTGGTGATCACCCTTGACTCCTTGTGGACCGCACTCCACACCATCCATTCTGGACGATCACGTCCCACCCTTGCAGGGGGCACCCACCGCCTCTACAGGAACATCCGGTCGATTTTCCCCGAGTGGGTGGACCTGTCGGACGAAGGGGAAGCGCCCCTTTCCTTGCGCGACCCCGGAGCTGTCCGGCCCCGAGTGATCCACCTCGTACCCGGGTGGGGGTGTGCCTCGTCGAAGGTTCAGGGCTGAACGATTCCATACCCAACGGGTGTCTCTTCGATATCGGCCGGTGCTCTCCACCCTGGGCCGCAGACCTTCTGGATGGCCGGAAATGGCCACGTCCGTGACACCTTCAGCACATGTCCAGCCCCTGTCGGCGGTGAGAAGTGGCACCTCGCACAGCGAAAATGATCGGAAAAAGCTGGACGTACCCGACTTCGGTCGGGGACATCCCCGACCGAAGTCTCACTCGACCCTGAGAGAGCCCTGAACTCCCCGGGGGAGGCCCAACTTCCGATATAACTCGACGTATGGTGAGTTGTGCGTCCAACGGATGCGGAGCTTCCTTCTGAACGGGCCCCTCCCGCGTCCGTCTGCACGGTGACAAGCCAAGCATCCCCACAACAACGGCCGAAGACCGGAACCCCGGAGCACGACGATGAGGTGCCCGCGAGGATGCGAGCGCCGGTGGCGTCCATGACCACGGTATACGTGTCGGTCGCCCACCGATGACGCCTTCCCTCGACCCGGTCCGTCGGTTCACACGGCAGCGAAATAGGAACGAGAACCTCATCATGTCCACAATGGCCACCCGAGCCCGTGGAAGGAGCCACCCCTTGCCCGGGGCGTGCCCTCACCACCAGGCGGAACCGGAAGGGAACACCGCGTGAACCGTCTTTCGACGATGTCGCTCGGAAACCGGGCGCTTGTCCTTCTCATCACACTCGCGGTCCTTTTCTTCGGGGCGTTCGCAGCGGCCTCCGCCAAGCGTGAGCTCTTCCCCGAGATGGACCTGCCCATGGTCATGGTCTCCGCCGGCTACAACGGTGCCACCCCCCAAGTGGTCGAGGGGCAGGTCACCGAGCCACTCGAACAAGCGGTGCAGGGCGTGGAAGGTGTACACACCGTCAACGCCACCTCCAGCACCGGCTCTGCGCAGATCATGGCCGAG
This sequence comes from Candidatus Nocardiopsis merdipullorum, assembly GCA_019115445.1. Classification (GTDB taxonomy): domain Bacteria; phylum Actinomycetota; class Actinomycetes; order Streptosporangiales; family Streptosporangiaceae; genus Nocardiopsis; species Nocardiopsis merdipullorum. The sequence continues at coordinate 4,302 of DXDP01000035.1, read as the reverse complement.
TTCGACTACGGCATGGACCAGGACTCGGTGGTCCGTGAGACCCAGGTCGCCGTCGACCAGATCGCAAGCATGCTGCCCGAGGACGTCGACCCCCAGGTCATGTCCATGAGCATGGACATGATGCCCGCCATGCTCATGGCGATCAGCACACCGGACGGTGACGAGGCCGCGATGGCCTCCACGGTCGAGAACGTGCTGATCCCCGAACTGGAGTCGGTACCGGGTGTGCGCTCGGCCAGTCTGACCGGTGTGGCCGAGGACCGGGTCGAGATCGACCTGGACGAGGACGAACTCGAGGACGCCGGGATCACCCCCCAGGACGTCTCCGACGCCCTGGGCGCCAGTGGCCTGCTGCAGGCCGGCGGCTCCATCGACGAGGACGGTCGTACGCTCAGCGTCACCACCGGTCAGCAGCACACCTCCCTGGAACAGATCGAGGACGTGTGGGTACAGCCCTCCCAGGGCGCCGACCCGTCCGACCAGATGCCCGAGATGCCCGGCGCGCCCCCGGCGGCCCCGCCCGAGCCGGTGCAGATCTCCGAGGTCGCCGACGTCGACCTGGTCCCCGAGGACAACGGCACCATCGCCCGCCTGGACGGAGAACCCAGCGTCGCCCTCATGATCATGGCGACCCCCGACGGCAACACCGTGGAAATCTCCGACGGTGTCCAGGACGTCCTGGACGAACAGGCCGACCTGCTCGGTGACGAGGTCAACACCTCGATCGTCTTCGACCAGGCACCGTTCATCAACGACTCCATCACCGACATGCTCGAAGCGGGCGGTTACGCCCTGGCCGCCTCGGTCATCGTCATCCTCGTCTTCTTGCTGTCGATGCGTTCCACGCTGGTGGTGGCCGTCTCCATCCCGGTGTCGATCCTGCTCGCCTTCATCGGAATGGCCGGGTTCGGGTTCACCCTGAACATGCTGACGCTGGCGGCGATCACGATCGCGATCGGTCGGGTGGTCGACGACTCGATCGTCGTGCTGGAAAACATCCGCCGACACATGAGTTACGGCAAGGAACGGATGAGGGCCGTCAAGGACGGTGTCCGCGAGGTCGCCACCGCCGTGGCCTCCTCCTCACTGGCCACCATCGCGGTGTTCCTGCCGTTGGCGTTCGTCGGCGGCATGGTCGGCGAGATCTTCGTACCGTTCGCCGTCACCAGCAGCCTCGCGCTCGGTGGGTCCCTGATCGTGGCGCTCACCATCACCCCGGTGCTGTGCTACTGGTTCCTGCGGCCCACGGAGGTCGGAGACAAGACCCAGCAGCAGATCGAGCAGGAGACCGCCGAGGCCGAGAAGCGCACACCCATGCAGCGCTCCTACCTGCCCGTCATCCGCTGGATCACCACCAAACGCAGGTCCGCCACCATGTTCACGCTCGCCGCGACCCTTCTGGTCTTCGGCGGCACCGTGCTCATGGCCACCAACGCCGAGACCGACTGGCTCGGTGAGGCGGAGGAGAACTCCTACTTCGTCGTCCAGGAACTGGAACCGGGGACTTCTTTGGACGAGGCCGACGCCGAGGCCGAAAAGGTCGAGGAACTCCTTGCCGGGATGGCGTGGATCGACACCTACCAGACCAACCTCGGCAGCAACCCGATGATGGGTGGCGTCGGAGGAGGCGGCGGGGTCGACCAGGTCGACTACACCATCACCGCCGACCCCGACACCGACCAGCTGCGCAACCGCGACGTGCTCCGGGAGGAGTTCGCCGCACTCGACACCGAGTTCGAACCGCGCCTGGACGCCACCGGTGGCATGGGCGGCTCCGACCTGGAGGTCCAGGTCACCGCGGACGATCAGAACGCCTTGGCCGAGGCCGCGGGCATGGTCGAGGAAGAACTGAAGGACATCGACGGGGCCGAGGACGTCACCAGCGACATCAGCCAGGGGCAGCCCGCCCTGGAGATCCACGTCGACGGTGAAGAAGCCGTCGAGCACGGCATGAACGAGGCGATGGTCGGACAGATGGTCGCCAACGCCTTCAACGGGGAGAACGTCGGCGATGCCACCATCGACGACCTCCGCCGTGACGTGGTCGTCTTCTCTGCCGATGCCCCGCAGAGCGTCTCCGAGCTCGAGGACTTCGAGATGTCCACACCGACCGGTCAGGAGATCGCCCTGTCGGAGGTGGCCGATGTGGAGGAGGTCGTGCAACCTCCGGAACTGACCCGTATCGACGGCATCACCAGCACCATCGTCTCGGCCTCTGCGACCGCCTCGGACCTGGGCGCGGTCAGTGGCCGGATCAGCATGGCCCTGGACGAGTTGGATCTGCCCTCGGGCGCCGACGCCGAACTGGGTGGTGTCAGCCAGGACCAGACCGAGGGTTTTGCGCAGCTGGGGTTGGCGCTCCTGGCCGCGATCGTGATCTGTTACCTGATCATGGTGGCCACGTTCAAGAGCCTGATCCAGCCGCTCATCATGCTGGTGTCGGTACCGTTTGCGGCCACCGGTTCGTTGGGTCTGCTGTTGCTGACCGGCACACCGCTGGGTGCGGCCGCCCTCATCGGCATGCTGATGCTCATCGGTATCGTCATCACCAACGCGATCGTGCTCCTGGATCTGATCAACCAGAAGCAGAAGCAGGGCTTGTCGCTCAGTGAGGCGATCGTGGAGGGCACCCGTCACCGTCTGCGTCCGATCCTGATGACGGCCGTGGGCACCATGGCGGCCCTGATCCCGATGGCCACCGGTCTGGCCGGGGGTGGGGCGTTCGTCTCCGCCCCGGTCGCGATCGTGGTGATCGGTGGTCTGCTCACCTCCACCATCGGCACACTCGTGCTGGTGCCGGTCCTCTACCAGTTGGTGGAGTGGCGTCGAGCCAAGCGTGAGGCGCGTCAGGAACGGCGTCACCGGCGCCGTGCCGAAAAGGCCGCCCGCAAGAACGGTCAGGTGGTTTTCGGGGCCGAGGGGACGATGACTGGTTCTGACGATTTCACCGGACGTTCGGAGGAGTCGATCAGCACCTAGGTCGAGGATCGCAAGCCCCGTGCGGGGAGGATTTTCCCTGCGCACCGGGGGCGGCCCGGGTACGGCACGGGCCGCCCCCGGCTCTTGTGTGGGGGGTGTGGACAGCTGTGTCGCGGAGCGCCGATTTGTGCTATCCGCGCAGTCCAGGCAGGCTGCAATGCATGAGTGAAGCAAAGAAGGACCTCGACGACCTCGTCCGTGACGAGCTCGGTGGGGAACCGTCCCAAGAGGCCAAGGACTACGCACGGCAACTGTACGAACGCTACCGTTTGCCCACCATCGACGGTGAGAGCACCGGTGACACGGAGGGTGAAACGCAGCCTCCGTCCGCAACGGAGGAGTGAGGAGAACGCACACGTCTCGAAGGTCGGACCCCGCACGCGGCGGTACCTGCCGCCGGCCCCCGTATTTGCTACTCGGGACCCTCGTCGTGGCTCCAAGCCAGTTCGAACCAGACTTCGCGGCCCATCCCGTCCTTGCGGGGCTCACTTCCCCACTTGCTTGAAAGCGCCTCCACCAGATCCAGACCCCGACCGTGTTCTGCGGTGTCGTAGGGGGTCCGGTGTTGTGGTTGAGGCGCTTCGTTCATGTTGCCCAGATCTTTGACTTCGATGCGTGCCCAACCGGGTGCTGTGTGCACACTGACCTCGAACTTGCCTGTGTTGTGTCCGGAGGCGCTGTGTGAGATGGCGTTGGTCGCCAGTTCGCTGGTGAGCAGGGTCGCGGTGGTCAGCTCCGGTGAGGCCGTGAGCTGCCGGGCGACGAAGCGACGCGCGTGAGCTATCTGGCTCGGAAGGCCCGGAAATCTGCGCCGGGCGGTTTCGAAGGCGTCGGAAAGATGAAGTATGCGCTCTTCCATGAGGTTCGCCGGGGTTCGAGGAGGACGGGTCGAGGAGACGGAGACCAGTGGGGGATCCGACACCGGCAGGCAGGCACCGAATGTGGGAGGACGGGTGTGCTCTGTCGCGAACGGACTGTGTCGTGCTGCGGGTCGGCACATGCGAGTTACTCCCCTGGGAGCGTGTGCGCTGCGGGCAGGACCGATGAGCGCCTGACCCTCTTGGCGTCCGTGCCCGAGGAGTGGGTCACGGCGCGTTCGAACTCACAAGCCCCCTGGGGCAAGGAGGATCGCGGCACACAGCGATGTGCTGTGCGGTGAGGGGAGGGCGGCGGTGAGTGGAGGGGAAAACGCGTGATTTCCCCGCGGGCGGTGGTGTGACCTGCAGGTGGGCGGTGGTGGGTGGTCATGTCTGCTGTGGAATGTGCCCAACAACACTGAAGGGCGGATCCGCGCATAGCATACGCTCCGTGCCTTCTCGGGGA
>DXDP01000372.1 GCA_019115445.1 Candidatus Nocardiopsis merdipullorum | reverse complement strand
CGACCAGTTCACAGTAGGAGTTCGTCAGTTCGCCGATCAAACTTTCGGAGTTCGGGTCGAGCTGTTGTTGATACCTCGACAGCTCTTGTTCAGCCTCTTCGAGCTGTCTCTTGGCCTCTTCGTGGGCCGTGGTGAATTTCTTGGCCTTCTCGACCATGGAGAGCAGTTCTTCGAGCCGTTGGATCTCGGCGTCGACCTCTGCCGTCTGCCGTGCGTCGTGGACGAGCTCCTCCGAGCCGGGAAACCCCAGAGGTGACGTGAGTGTGTGCAGTTCGTCCTCCAGTTCGCGGAGCTCCGTGGAGAGTTCCGCACGGTGGGCCCGAAGGGTCTGCTTCTCCTGCTCCCCCTGTTCCAGGAGCAGACGTATGTCTTCACGCTGGTGGTCCAGTTGGTGCTTTTGGGCGGGGTCCTCCCCGTGGATCGAGAACGGGAGCTGACCCTGGTCGTCATCACGTGACCGTGATCCCCGACGGGATCGGCCCGGCTCCTCCTCAGAAGTGTCCTGAAGACACACCAGGCATGTTCCCGGATCGGCACGGTGTTCGGCCAGAGCTTGCAGGCATCGAGGACACCGGTCGAACTCGATCGGGGCCAGGAGGGCATGGGCGGTTCGTGTCCGATTCATTCCGGTCAGGGCGGCGGTCAGTTCCTCGGAGCGTGTCCGGCGTCGTCGCTGTGTCTCCTCGAGGCGCTGGATCTCTTCGTCCGTCCTGGCCAGGGCATCCCTGGTGGTGGTGAGCAGGCCTCGTAGCGCAACGACCCGGTCGTCGTGGGCAGCCGGGGAGGAACGCAACCGTTCGCTGCGTCGGAGCAGGCGTCGTCGACGACGCCGGGCCTCCGACAATTCACGCACGAGGTGGTCCTCCTGCAGAGACGGTCCGACGGTGCGGCGGAACGACTCCACACCTCGAAGGTCTTCTCTGGTCCGTTTTTCCTTGTCCCCGAGCTCCTCGATCACCGCTTCGAGGGTCATGAGGTGCTCGTCGACCAGGCCGAACAACAGGTCGAAGACGCGCTTGCGCAGAGCTTTGGAGCCGGAGGAGGTGTCGTGGCGGGCGATGCTGTGGTGGATCTCGGTCTGGCGTACGTGCATGTATTTCCACACGTCTTCGAAGGTCACCGGCTTGCTTTGGGTGCCCAGCTTGACCTTGACGTGTGAGGGAATACCGAGCCACTGCAGCAGAGCGGTGCCGATCCCGGGTTCGCCGTCACCCGGTTTGACCGGGTATGTGGCCAGTTCTTCCCGGGTCTTCGGGTCGATGACCGTGACATGTCTGGAGGGGCGGGTCCAACGCTTCAGCCCGAGGTGGTGGCGGCCCACCACGATCTCCACGAGTACCCATTCGATCTTGTTCATCACGAGTGTTCGCTGGTACTGCACGCCCAGCCCGAAACGGATCAGTTCGACGACGGTGCTCTTGCCCGACCCGGGGTCCCCGATGAGCAGGTTCAGCCCTTCGTGGAAGGTCCTTCGATCGGTGGGTTCGTCCTTCTTGGTGGTGCTTAGTTCGAGCGCTTTCACTCGGAACGGGATGCTCACGTGATCAGATCTCCGAAATCGTGTCCCTGGTCCAGGGAAAGTCGTTTCCGAATCAGACCGGCGATGTGGTCGTGGCTGTGTCCGCGAGTGGCTTCGGCCACGGCACGGCAACGGTCGAAAACCGTGGACCACGCAGATGTGTTCGCCGCTGAGCGAACCACCTGGGTGCCCTGGATGCTCGGCCACAGGGTTGTCCGGACCGGGTCGTCGGTGCTTCGGATCAGGAGTCCTCGACCGAGCAGCGCACCGACCACGGTGTGGTCGAGCTCGAGCCCCAATCCGTAGCGATGTCTGAGCATCGGGGACTCCGCGGAACGGGCGTCGGCCTCTTCCAGGTGGAGGCGTGGATCGTTCGGGGACATTTGGTCCAAGACCCGTGTGGTCAACAGGGGGTGACGCACAAGGAAGTCGAGTGTGGTCAGCGGGTCCGGAAAGTCGACGTGTCCGGGACCACCTGGGGTCTCGACCATCGCCTGGACCAGAAGAAGGACGCGCAACTCGTGGTGGGCGTGCTCTTGGAGGAAGTGTTCGCGGCTTCGTGACGACACAGGAGGGGTCATGGCCCTTCTCCTCGAAGGCCGAGTGGGTCGGGTCTTGGTTCGTGGTGGGCTGTTCCGTCGACCGATGTGTGGTGCGGTGGTGCCCCACCACGAGCGTGTCCGTCCGGGACAGTGCTGAGGAAGGAGATGTCACCCAGAAGTGGTCACCCTTTTTTCGAGTTCTGCACGGATCTCCATCATCGCCATGCTCGGGCGAAGAGGGAAGCATGTGCCCTTCGAAGGGAACGCGCAATGGGAGAAGTACCGCACCCTTTTCAGAAGATGATCTCCGGGGTGAGCTGTGAGAACGCCAAAAACGCAAAGATCATCGAAAACAGGTTCGAAATGGCAACCGTTGATTTTTGGCCGGATGTGGCCGTTCTCGCCGATGTTCTTCGTTGCCGAAAACATCGTTCTCGGCGAAAAGGGAGCGAGACGACCAACACCCTCCGGCCCATCGGGCGAGGTCTGGTGGAAGCCCCCGTCGACCAGGACCACGGGGCGCGGCTCAGCAGGAATCTGTGCCACTACTACAGGTGTAGATCCTCCAGGGCCCCCAGGACTTCACCGTCGAGATCCTCCACCATTTCCTCGGCCTCGTACGTGAATTCACACACAGCGTTGTAAAGCTCCACGGCGGCTTCCGTCCGCCCGGACTCCTCCAAGACATGTACTACGTCAACAGCGCTGTGGACCGCACGGGCGTATTCGAAGGCCTGGTCGAAAGGCACCGGCCCGGTGATGTGCAGAGCACTCTCGAACAGGCTGTGCAGCGCGTCGAGTTCACCGGCCGCCAACGCGGCGAGCACTTCCAACCTGAAGGTGAGCGCGGAGGACTCCTCGGTCTCTTCCAACAACAATTCCACGAGTTGACCGTGATCGAGAGTGTGCAGGTACGCGGTGATATCGGGAACCGTCGGGGTGTTGCCGCTGTCGTGCTCACGCTCGTACAGGTACACCAGGCAGACCGCCACCACGTGCTTGCAACAGTTGCCCTCCTCGGCCCAAGGGCAGCTGCAGTACCAGGAGAAGGTGCCCTCTGCGGTGACATGCACTCGGTAGCGTCGCCGCCCGGAAACGGTGGCTCGCACGATTCCTTGATCGATACGTAGCCCCGATATCTGATCGAGGTAGCCCAGCCCACGATCGAAGGATTGGTGGCCTGCCTGTTCCCGCAGGAGTTCACGGGAGAGTTCGGACATGGGAGCAAGTCAACCAGGGTGCTGTGGTCACAGGGGACGAAATGTCGCACCCTGTTCGATACAGGTCCGACAGCCACTGGTACCGGAACCTGAGGCACCGACCGAGGTCGTGGTTCTGCGCACGACCTTGCACGGATCACGTCCGTAGGACGCTCAGTACAGCTTGTTGGCGCCGCCGTCGGCCATCAGGGTCTGACCGGTCATGTACTTGGCGTCGTCCGACAGCAGGAACGCCACGATCGGGGCGACGTCGGTCTCCGAGTCGCCGAAGCGGCCGAGCGGCACCTTCGACAACGACTCCCGGTAGAGCTCCGGGGCGGACTCGCTCCAGGCCTTGACCCCCGCCGTCATCGCCATCGGGCACACCACGTTCACGCGGATGTCGTCCTTGGCCCACTCGTTGGCGACCACACGCGAGAGCCCCCGGATGGCCTCCTTGGCGGAGACGTAGGTGGCCTGGGTCGGCTGACCGACCAGCACGGCCCCCGAACCGAAGTTCACGATCGATCCACCAGAACCCACCATGTGCGGATGGGCGGCGAGCATGAAATTGCGGGTGGCGACGAACCCGGTTGTGAACGACAGGTCCCACATCTGTTGGGTGAGCTCGACAAAGGGTGCCTGGCGTGAGGCGTGGGCGTTGTTGACCAGGCCCGTCAGGCCACCGAAACGCTCGACGGCCGTGCGGACCGCAAGGTCGGCGGTCTCCTGCAGCCCCACGTCACCTTGGACGAAAGCGACATCGGTACCGAGTTCGGACCCAAGTTCTGCTCCGGCCTTTGCGTCGATGTCGACCGCGACGACCTTGGCGCCACGCCGGACGAGGACACGCGAGATCGCACCACCGATACCGGCGGCGCCCCCCGTGACGATCACGATCCGGTCCTGAAGCTGCATGACCATGTCCTTTCCGTACGACGTCGTGCGCACCGGGAACCACGGTCCACCGGCTTTGCCGCCACATCACTCGGTGAGGATGGGCCGGGGGTCGAAGGTCACGTTGACGGCGGTGATCCGCCCGTTCTCGACGTGTGTCCAGTTGGCCACCTGCACAGGCGGCTTGTTGCCGATACGCAGCTC
>DXDP01000034.1 GCA_019115445.1 Candidatus Nocardiopsis merdipullorum | reverse complement strand
CAATTCGCAGACATGATGTCGTCCCAGCCCACACCCGGTTCGAGCGAGGGGGGACAACCCAGCAGTTCCGGCATCAACTGGGACATGGCCAAGAACATCGCCCGACACACCGTCGCCCAGCACGGCGATCCGAGTATTCCACCGGCCGACTACGCAAAGGTCGAGGAGTCCCTTCGGCTCGCCGACCTGTGGCTGGGTTCTGCCACCGATCTGCCTTCGGGCGTCCAGACCGCACAGGCCTGGAACCGCTCCGAGTGGATCGAGCGGACGATGGGTGCCTGGGCCCAATTGTGTGACCCGTTGACCTCCAAGACCGTACAAGCCATGGGTCAGAATCTCCCCGAGGAGATGCAGTCCGTGGCCGGCCCGCTGCTGGGCATGGTTCAGCAGATGGGCGGCATGATGGTCGGCCAGCAGGCCGGTCAGGCCGTCGGGGAGCTGGCCCGTGAGGTGATCGGCACCACCGACATCGGCCTCCCACTGGCCGGGGAGGGCAACGCCGCGCTCCTTCCGGGGGGTGTGGAGAAGTTCGGTGAGGGACTGCAGATCCCCGAGGACGAGGTACGTCTGTATCTGGCCGCGCGGGAGACTGCCGTGCACCGCCTGTACTCCCACGTGCCGTGGCTGCGTTCACATGTCTTCCGCTTGGTGGAAGAGTACGCCGCCGGTATGTCCTTCGATGTCAGTGGGCTGGAGGACAAGCTCGGCGAGATCGATCTCACCAACCCCGAGGCGCTCCAGGAGGCACTGTCCGACGGTATGGGCGGCCAGAGCCTTCTCCAACCCGAGGACACCCCACAACAAAAGGCCGCACTGTCCCGTTTGGAGACGGCCCTGGCCCTGATCGAGGGTTGGGTGTCCATCGTGGTGTCCTCTGCGGTGTCCGGACGGCTTCCGCAAGCCGATGCGCTGGCCGAGGCCTCCCGTAGACACCGGGCCACCGGTGGCCCGGCCGAGCACACCTTCGCCGCGCTCGTCGGTCTCGAGCTGCGTCCACGTCGGCTGCGGGAGGCCGCTGCACTGTGGTCGGCCCTGGAGGAGGCGCGTGGCATCGAGGGACGCGACGCGGTCTGGCAGCACCCGGATCTGATGCCCACCGGGGACGATCTGGATGATCCGGACGCCTATGTCAGTGGTGGCTCGTTCGGTGACTTCGACGTTTCCACGATCACCGGGGAGAGCCCGGAAACGGGCCGGGCCACGGACGACGACAGCCCCGAGGGCGAGGACGACGACAACACACGGGGGGAAGGCGACTAGGTTGTCCCTGCACGCCGATGCCCGGGCCGTCCTGGGTGGGTGGGCCGCCCCCGACCCCGAACAGGACGAACTACGCACTTCCTATGTGGCCCATTTGGACTCCCATGAGGATGCGATGTGGAGGTCCTGCGTACCCGGGCATCTGACGGCGAGCACGGCGGTCCTGTCCTTCGATGCCTCCCGGGTCGCGCTGGTCCTGCATCGGATCCACCGGTTCTGGTTGCAGACCGGAGGGCATTGCGAGCCCGAGGACACCACGCTACGGGCCGCGGCCCTGCGTGAGGCGACCGAAGAGACCGGGATCGGGGGCGTACGTGTATTGCCCGCCCCGGTGCGGCTGGACCGTCACGCCGTTCCCTGCGGTGGTGGTAGTCATCACCTCGACGTGCAGTTCGCGGCGGTGGCCCCACCCGAGGCGATACTGGTGCACGACCCCGAGGAATCCGCGGATCTGGGCTGGTTTCCCGTGGACACCCTCCCCGAACCCACCGACGACTCGGTACGTGCCCTGGTGGAAGCGGCCGTACGGGCCGTCGCCGGAACCAGAGGGGTCGGTCCCGATGGTTTCAGGGATCCTCGAGGCTGATCTCATCCTCGGCGGGCTCATCGTCGATGTGTTCACATGCCTCGGCGCGCAGGGCGGCGCTGAAACCTTCCAGGTAACCTCGGGCCCGTTCGGCTCTGGGGTAGCGGCGGACCAGTTCCCAAAAGTCCCGACCGTGATGTGGGATACGCAGGTGCGCCAGTTCGTGGACCAGGACGTAGTCCACCACCCACGAGGGCATGCCGACGAGGCGGCGGGAGATCCGGATCGAGCTCGTCTCGGGGGTACAAGATCCCCAACGCGCGGTCTGGTTGTCGACCCAGCGCACACTGTCGGGCAGCGCAGTGCCGTCCAGATAGCGGTGAGCCAGCTCCAGGGCGCGTTCGCGAAGTTTCTCGTCACCCGCGTGGCGTCGCCCCTCCCGGGCCTCCAATCGTCGCAGCATGCGACCCACCCAACGCTTTTCCTCTGCGTGGGAGAACGTGGCGGGCACGAGGACGACCGTTGTGTCCCCGTCCCTGTAGGCCGACACGGTACGTCGGCGACGAGAACTGCGTCGTACCTCGATTTTTGTGTTCGAGGGCACAAAGTTTACGGTAGCCCAGCGAAGCGCTCTCGCACAGATGTATCTTGTCCCGATTTGCCAAATAAGCCCCACCAGGACAGTTACCGAAAAGAGACCGAGGGGCCCGTTCGGGGCGCCCTCGGCTCCTTCTCGACTTCTTTTTCTTTGATCCCCGGCCGCTCAGCCGGGGATCAACAGAGTTCGGGCCGTGGAGGCTTCTTCCTCAGCTCCTCGGTCCGACGCTCCTGACGCAGGCGGGCCCGGATCCGTCGGGCACCGAGCCTTCTGTTCTGCCAGTCGTGTCGATCTTCCTTGTCGACCTTGTTGTCGGTGCTCAACTGCATGAGTTCCATCAGGATCATCGTGATGTGTCCTTCTGCGGGGTGAATTCTCGCGGAGCTTGCCGAGCGTGTCAGGCAGCGGCGACCGGGGCCGGGTTCTTCCGGGGCCGCCCTCGGGGACGCTTGCGCGCCACGACCTTTCCGGAGACGAACAGCTGCCCTCCCCAGACACCCCATGGCTCTCGACGCTCCAAGGCATCCGCCAAGCACTGCTCCTTGACCGGGCACTCCCCGCACACCGCCTTGGCCGTCTCCACGTCGGCGGGCGCCTCGGCGAAGAACAAGTCGGGCTGCAAACGGCAGGGAACTTCGACCTCGCCCAACCAGGACGTTTCCAGGACCGACGCAAGCATCGGTACCCTCCAAGATCTTTGATCGTTTCGTACAACGCGGTCGGTGATGTCTGCCACCGGCTCCGGCCGGTGAGGGACCTGACTTGCGATGACGCCGTTTCCGTCCTCGTCCCTGGGGGACGAAGTCGTGAACGAGATACAAAGAAAGCCGCGGCCCCTTCTGACGGGGTCCGCGGCCACGGTTCGAAAATCTCGGCCCGTGTTGCCCTAGGCCGGAATCTTCCGTGGACGCGCCCCCGGTGCGCCATGGCGCGGGGCAGGTTCGATGTGCTCCATCAGACGCTCGCCGTGTGCAGGGGCAAGCTCGTGGCAGGCAGGCAGACCGCTGCCATTTCCGAGCAGCATGCGTCCGGCCGCCGAGAAGGCACGAGAAAATTCACGGCCTTCCAAGCCTTCGACGCTGCCGCCGATGCCCGAACCGGATTCGGCGAGCAAACCCTCGGCGAGAACGGCGGACATGGTGGAGCGACCGCGCGCGACGGTGCCCACCTCGGCGATTCGGAACTGCTGGAGCTGTGTGGCCGAACCGGCAGCAAGGCCGGTGGGCTCAATTGTTTTCCACATCGGTCGGGCACCTCCTTCACTGTCGGGCGACAGGGTCTTTCACCTGCGCCTGCGGCGGTCATTGCAACGTTGTACACACTACGACGGGCTCATCACCATCAGCAACCCATTTTTGACCTGCAAAAACGTCCACATCCGGCCAGAACTTCTCCGGAAACTCCCGGGGCTTTCCGGTGTTGCCCGCCCCGTGTCGAGGAAGCACCTCGAAGTACCTCGTCAAGAGCCGTCGGCCTGTCGATGCTCCTCGTCGACGACCCGGATCAGCCCTTCCTGGACGACGGAACAGACCAATTGTCCGTCCCGGGTGTAGACCATTCCACGCGCCAGACCACGCGCGCCCTGTGCACTCACGGTCTCCTGCGCGTACAGCAACCATTCGTCGGCGCGGAACGGGCGGTGGAACCACATCGCGTGGTCGAGACTGGCCATGGAGATTTCCGCAAAGGACCGCCCGTGTCTCAACAGCACGGTGTCCAACAGGGTCAGGTCCGAGGCGTAGGTCATCAAACACACCTGGGTGAGCCGATCATCGGGCAGCTTGCCGTCGACCTTCAGCCACACAGGGTTGGTGAAGGTGCGCAGGGAAGGGTCCCGCTCGACCTCGTAGGACAGCGGCCCGGCCGGGCGGGTCTCGATCGGGTGCCAGCGCACGAAACCCGGCACCTTCCCGAATGCCGCACGAAGGCGTTCACGCGTGCTCGGCAGCTCCTCGGGCGGAGGCACGTCCGGCATGGGGACCTGATGGTCCAGTCCGGGTTCTTCCTTGTGGAAGGAGGCCGACAGCGTGAAGATCGGCTTGCCGTGCTGGATCGCAGAAACCCTGCGCGTGGTGAACGAACGTCCGTCACGGACCCGGTCCACGTCGTAGACGATCGGCACCGAAGGATCCCCGGGGCGGATGAAGTAGGCATGCAGGGAATGCACGTAGCGTTCGGCGGGCACCGTACGTCCCGCCGCCACCAGTGCCTGTCCCGCGACCAGTCCTCCGAAGAGTCGTTGAGGGCCCTCCGCCGGGCTGTTGCCCCGGAAGATGTTCACCTCGATGCGTTCGAGGTCGAGGACCTTCAACAGCTCTTCCAAGGGCTGCCCCCAGTCGTCCTCGTCGAACCGATCACTCATCCGTCGTGCCTTCCCTGTCGCCATTTCTTGCCACGACCTCCGTGGGGTCCGCCCCGGAGACCAGGGCCAGAACGGCCTCACCGTAGCGGTCGAGTTTCACCGTGCCGACCCCGGACACCGCCGACAGCTGGGCAGTGCTGGAAGGCTCCTGTTCCGCGATGGCCTGCAGGGTGGCATCGGTGAAGATCACGTAGGCGGGCACCTTCTGTTCCTGGGCGCAGGAACG
>DXDP01000371.1 GCA_019115445.1 Candidatus Nocardiopsis merdipullorum | reverse complement strand
CGGGGCAAGCTGGACAACACCCCGAAGGTCGTCGAGTTCGCCAACACGCTCGAGGACGTCGTCGTCAAGACCGTCGAGGGCGGTCAGATGACCAAGGACCTGGCGTTGCTGGTCGGCGGCGAACAGGATTGGCTCACCACCGAGCAGTTCCTCGCCGCACTGGACGAGAACCTGTCCAAGCGCCTGGGCTGATATCACGCCCGAACAGGTGAGATCCGCACCACGTCCGAAAGGCCCTCGTGTGACCTTTCGGACGTGGTGTCCCTGAGGCCCGGCTCGGTTCGTACGGCCGGGGCGTGAAGGTATCTGTCCACGGGGGATTTGTGCGCCCGGTGGCCGGATTTTTCACGCAGAGTTTTTTGTATTCGCCGGACACTTGGGTTCCGTCGGTGCGACGATGGTCCTCTCGGAAGGGGACGTGCAGCGGATCGATGCGACATATGCCACGTGCGTACGATTCGACCCTTGTGCGAACTTTGACTTAGTGTGGAGACATGCCGGTGAGAACCGGCAGGCCAGAGCGGGTCCCACCCCGCTCTGCACCCAAGACCGACGTGCCGGCCGTGCGCCCGCTGGGGGGTAGGCGCGCACAGTACGGAACGTCAAGAAGAAGGGCCCGTCACCTCACGGTGACGGGCCCTTCGACCTTTGGGGGTCGGTGAGGGCTCCGCTCAGTCCTCCAGGGCCTCCTCGGGGATCGGCGCGCCGTCACGGATCGCCTCGAACATCAGCTCCGAGCGGTGCTCGTCCCACATCACCACCGAACCCACACCCTCCAGAGTGGGTGTCTCACCCACCGGAACGGCGGTCGTCTCGGTGCCGCCGCGCATCGCCAACAGCATGGAAACCAGGTGGCGCAGCTTGTCCCCCTCGTCGACCGTGAACGTGTCCGTACCGGCGATCGCCAGGGGAGCGGCACGGAACGGGTTGAACATCGTGGACGGGGCGCTCGCCTCCTGGATCAGTGCGGAGAAGAACTCCCGCTGGCGTTGGATGCGATCCAGGTCTGCGCGCGGGGTCGCACGGGTGCGTACGTAACCCAGAGCGGTGCCGCCGTCCATCTCCTGACAACCGGCCTCGATGTCCAGGCCCGCCTTCGGGTCCTGCATGGCCTCGTCCGGGCACAGCTCCACCCCGCCGACCGCGTCGACCAGGTCCACGAACCCACCCATACCGATCTCGACGTAGTGGTCGATACGCACACCCGAGGCACTCTCGAAGCTTTCCACAAGAGGTGCCGGACCGCCACAGACCTCCTCGCCGCCCTCATCGGTTCCGCACACCGAGTCCGCGTAGGCGGCGTTGATCTTGTTGTGGTCGTACCCGGGGATCGCCATCGGCACATAGGAGTCGCGCGGAACACTGATGATGGTGGGATCGCCGTTGTCGGGGACGTACAACAACATGATCGTGTCGGTCCGTCTTCCTTCGGCCCGGCCGGTGGCCAGCTCCGTGATCTGGTCGTCGTCCAGACCCTCGCGGCTGTCGGAGCCCACGATCATGTACGTGGTGCCCGGGTGTGAATCGGGTCGGCCCTCGTAGTCCTGGAGCGCCTCGATCCGGTCCAGACGGGAGTCGGCCCACAAGTAGAAACCACCGGGGACGACCAGGAGCAGGATCAGCAGGATCACCAGGGTGTTGCGGACACGTCGCCTACGTCGCTCCTTGGCCCGACGTTCGATCCCACGACCGTCGTACACGCGTCCCGCGCTGTGGGTACGGGGCTTCTTCGAGGGGCGCCGAGGCGGGGCCTGATCGGCGGGAGGGAGACGTCGGGTCCGGCCCACGGCACGCTGTTCGGACTCGCGGGGGCGATACAACTTCTCGAACTCGTCCGGCCGGTCGGGGTCACCACCGCGGCGGAACACGCCTGCCCGGTTGTGCTCTCCGGTTGAGCCGTACCCGGCCCGGTCCCGTCGATCAGCCATCGTCGCCATCGCCCATCTCTTGCGCGTCCAAAGGGTGGTCTCACCCGTATGGGATCGCTGTCAGGGTAGCTGGGTTCGAAGGAATCTCCTGATTCGTGGTGAAAAGATATGTATTGGTACCAGCGGTGGAGACAACGTCCCGGGTACGGCCGTCGATCAGCGCAGCCGATGGGTGCCTGCACCGGGCAGCGCCGTACGCACACGGGGCGGAACCCAGCCCTTCTTCTCGAAGGCCGAGACCACCGCGGAGCCGATCTTGTCGACACGCTCCACAGCCGCCAGAACCAGGACCGTGCCCCGCCAACCCGTCATGCGCACCCCCCGGGCCCCGGAACGGGTGGCGATCTCGGAGACCAGATCCACCTCGGTGGTGGGAAGTTCGAAGCGCCGCAGGGACAGGTGCGAGGCGGACAGGATCGGGCCGAGCTCACCGAAACGCCCCGCACGCAGGAGACCGACCGCGGCGTTGAGTCGGTGCACTTCCGTGACGGCGTATTCGACCCGTGCCCGTAGGGGCGCCTCCGGTAGTCGACGCAGTGCGGAGGAAAGGTCCTGGATCGAACGCAAAGGCCCGAGGATCTCTCGGGCCCTGCGCAGTTCGGCCTCCCGCAGAGGCCGAGGATCACGCCGGGGCAGAGCTCCGGTGTCGATGATCATCAACCGCAGATCCTCGCAGGCCGGGTCGAACGGCAGGACGGTGCTGCGCAGATTCCGAAAATTGACGCGTACCGCGTGCCCCGGGCGGGCGTCGAGGGCGACGCGTTCGTCCACGCCGACCCTTTCCGGGGGTGGGGCACCGCCCAGGTCGGCCAGGGCCAGCCCGGTCACGGTTTCGACCGCCGAGGCATATCCCAGGGAGGAACGTGAGGGAAGGTCGGAGGAGAGCATGACGTGCACCCCGGCACCGGGGGCCAGAACATCCGTTCGACGCGCGCGGTCCACAGACCGTTCCACCGCATCGACGACCGTTCCTCGAGCGGGTACCGGACCGCTGGGGGTACACACGTGCACGTTCTGACCCTCGGAAGGGCCGACCGCCGCCGTCACCCCCCACGGTAGGGCGACGTAGAGTCCCACACCGTCACTGACCACGGTGTGCTCACCCATGAGTGCCAGACGTCCCGGCGCGTGCCACACGCCCTTCGGCGGCTTTCCGTATCGTTTCCCGTAGGCGCTGATCAAGCGATCAGGGTCCACGGGTTCCTCGGGCCAGCTCCCCTGAGGGCCGGCCGAACGCAACCCCAGCACCGCGCGTACACGCGCCTCCGTGCTCCCCACCAGTGTGTCCCCCTTCTTCCCGATCCGTACGTGTTTCCAGTTTTCAAGGATGCCCCGAGGAGGGAAGGAAACCGACCGTGAGCGTGGCCACTTCGTGCCTGCCGGGCGCCCGTTTAGGGTGTGTTCGGTGGACGTGGTCCGAAGAGCTGGGGGGAGGAAGCACATGGTGTCGGTCCTGGATCGGGCCAAGAACACCGTGCGGCGTCACCAGAACCTGGCCATGGACCTCTACTGGGAAACGCGACAGCGCCATCCGGCCGTGGACCACCTGGTACGCGCCTACGAACGCTACTCGGACGGCAACGGCACCCAGTTGGCGAGTGCTGTCACCTACTACGCGTTCCTGTCGTTCTTTCCGTTGCTCGCCCTGGCCTTTGCGGTGGTCGGTTTTCTGGCGGCCCGGAACGTGGAGTTGACCGATCACCTGAACAAGGCGCTCGAGGCGGTCCTTCCGGGACTGTCGGAGCAGCTACCGGTGGAACAGATCGCCGAAGCACGTGTGGGGGCGGGGCTCCTCGGTGTCCTGGGTCTGCTCTACACGGGACTGAACGTGGTCTCGGAACTGCGTCGGGCCTTGCACTCGATCTGGTTGAGGGACCCCGGGGAAGGGCCGGGCTTCGTGCTCCGCAAGCTCGGTGACCTGGTGGTCATGATCGGCCTGGGTGTGGCCCTGCTGGTCACGGTCTCCTTCACCGGTGTCGTGCAGACCGCCACGTCCTGGTTGTTGGCACTGGTGGGCCTGGAGGGCTCCGGTCTTGCTTTT
>DXDP01000370.1 GCA_019115445.1 Candidatus Nocardiopsis merdipullorum | reverse complement strand
GGCAGTGTCACCATCCACGCCAAGGCCGCGAGCGCACCGGTACGTACCATGCGGGTGATCCGCGAGCTGGGGGCCCGTGCCGGGCTGGCCCTCAACCCCGACGAACCGGTCGAACCCTACGCCGACCTCGTCGGAGAGATGGACATGCTCCTGCTGATGACGGTCGAGCCCGGTTTTGGGGGGCAGAAGTTCCTCGACCTGGTGCTTCCGAAGATTCGCCGGGCCCGCGAGATCCTCGACAGCCGCGAGTCCTCGGTGTGGCTGCAGGTCGACGGAGGCGTGACAGAGGGGACCATCGAGCGCGCGGCCGAGGCGGGGGCGGACGTTTTCGTGGCCGGTTCCGCCGTCTACGGGGCCCAGGACCCGGCCAAGGCGGTGGACTCGCTCCGCGCTCTTGCCGTCGGTGCGAGTGATCGCGGATAACGATCCCGGCGCAGCCTCTCGGTGAGGCTGGTCACACGCCCACGGTGTTCCCTAAGCTACCGGTCCGTAGGAGATGAATTCGCTTGGTCGTGGCTCCGTCTTCCTCTGCGCGTGGGCGCTCGGGGAGCGGCGCGGCGTGAGCGCGTAACCAGGCGCGGACCCGTGGAGTACACGTGAACGCTCGGAGCGCCGGCCACTTGGCCATGGACACCGTGTGGGAGGCCGAGGCCACCGGGATCCAGTGGTTGCAGAACCTGGGGGAGTGGCTCGCCCTTCCTTTGACCGCCATCACCCAGTTGGGGTCGCAGACCGTGGTCATCGCGCTCTTGGCCCTGATCTTCTGGTGCGTGCACGCAGACACCGGTGCACGGCTGTTCGTCGCCGTGATCACCTCCGGTGTCCTCAACTTCTTCCTCAAATCCGTTCTCTACGGATCACGGCCCTACTGGTACAGCGCGCAGGTGAGCGGATTCAGCACGGAAAGCAGCTTCGGCATGCCCTCCGGTCACGCCCAGACGGCCACGGTCCTGTACGGCTTTCTCGGTGTGCGGGCGGGGCGGCGTTCTTGGCTGTGGGGTGCGGTCGCGTTGGTCGCACTCATCTGTTTCTCCCGCATCTACCTGGGCGTGCATTTTTTCAGTGACGTCGTGGTCGGGGTCCTGCTGGGACTGGCCCTTCTGTGGGTGGCCCTACGACACGAGGAATCCCTGCTGCGTTGGTGGCGCGGATTGGCGATTTCCCGTGCTGTTTCCTACGCGTTGGCAGCGTCCTTGGTCCCGTGTGTGTCGGCCTCCGTCTGGCAGCTCGGGGTGCGCGGTGACTGGACCGTGCCCGGTGATGTGTGGATCGGAGCCACCTCCAAGGACCCTGCCGGATCCACGCTCATCGGACTGTTCCTGGTCGCCGGCGCCTTGTTCGGCGGGGTCGTCGGACTCACCCTGCTGGCGGAACGAGGCTGGTACAGCGCAGAAGGCACCTTGCTCCAGCGTGCCTCCCGGTTCGGTCTGGGCATCTCCGTGGTGATCGTCGTCCTGGCCCTGGAGGAGGTTCTCTTCGACGGCCTCACCGGGTTGGCGGCCGCCGTCGTGACCTACCTGGTCTACGCGGGCGTGGCTTTCTGGGCCACATGTGTGGCCCCCCGGATGTTCCTCAGCAGTGGATTGGCGCAGTTGCCCACGCCGGTGGGGAAGACCCCCGAAAACACTGACAAGCCATGACTCGTGTCACAACGGCTATGCGTACGCACACGGCAGAGGTAGAGTGCCAGTCGTGTAAGACATGAGTCGTTACGCGTGCTCCGGGGTCGGTGAAAGTCCGAACCGGCGGTGACAGTCCGCGACCCGGCCGAATCCATCGGCCGGTTGAACCGGTGGAAATCCGGTACCGACGGTGAGAGTCCGGATGGGAGGCAGCGCGCGTGGGCGGGCCAGATGCCGCGCCACCTGATGGCGCCACGGCCTGCTCCTGCCGCGGAGTTCTTCGCTCCACGCCCTTTTTCCGGAGCCGTTCGAGGCGAAGGGATGCAAGGGCATGTTCACCGGAATCGTGGAAGAACTCGGCGAGGTCGTTTCCATCACCCCCGCCGGCACCACCGGCGAATCCCTCCTGATGACCGTGCGTGGTCCTCTGGTCAGTTCTGACGTCGCACACGGTGATTCCA
Organism: Candidatus Nocardiopsis merdipullorum; assembly: GCA_019115445.1. GTDB lineage: Bacteria > Actinomycetota > Actinomycetes > Streptosporangiales > Streptosporangiaceae > Nocardiopsis > Nocardiopsis merdipullorum. Next base: position 893 of record DXDP01000370.1, on the reverse strand, counting down.
TCGCGGTCAACGGTGTGTGCCTGACCGTGGTGGAACAGGGCGAGGACATCTTCACCGCCGATGTGATGAAGGAATCCTTGGACCGTTCCTCCCTGGGGGACCTGGCCCCTGGTTCCCCCGTCAACCTCGAGCGTGCGGCCCGGGTCGACGGCCGCCTGGGCGGGCACATCGTCCAGGGACATGTCGACGGCACCGCCGCCCTGCTCTCCCGGACCCCCGGCGACAACTGGGACGTTCTCCGTTTCGGCCTGGACCCTGCGCTCTCCCCCTACGTGGTGGAGAAGGGGTCGGTGACCGTGGACGGGACCAGCCTCACCGTGTCCGCAGTCAGCGCTCCCGGCGCCGACGAGGAGTTCTTCGAGGTCAGCCTGATCCCCGAGACCCTGAGGGCCACCACGTTGGGGGACCTGGCCATCGGCGCCACCGTGAACATCGAGGTGGACGTCATCGCCAAGTACGTCGAGCGGATCACCGCGGTGGCCTCGACCGGCCCGCGAGTGTGAGTCCCGGTACACCGCCTCAGGGAGCGGACCCGCACGGGCGGGCCGCCACCCGTCAGACCACCTCCACCCACGATTCACCCAGGGAGCGGTAATGACCGTCACCGAGACCATTCCGGCCGCCGAGACCGAGCAGGCCGTCGTCCTGGACTCCATCGAGGAGGCCATCGCCGAGTTCGCCGCGGGGCGGGCCATCGTGGTGGTGGACGACGAGGACCGTGAGAACGAGGGCGACATCATCTTCGCCGCCGAGCTCGCCACACCCGAACTCCTGGCCTTCATGATCCGCTACACCTCCGGTGTGGTGTGCGTGCCGATGGAGGGCGAGGACCTGGACCGCCTCGACCTGCCGCTGATGACCGCGCGCAACGAGGAGAGTCTGCGCACTGCCTA
>DXDP01000369.1 GCA_019115445.1 Candidatus Nocardiopsis merdipullorum | reverse complement strand
GCCTACGCGTTCGTCTTCCTGCGGTTCCGGGGCAGCGCGGTCGTCTTCGCGCTGTTCTTGTCCACCCTCATGGTCCCGGCCGAGGCCACGTTCATCCCGAACTACCTCACCCTGACCGGCTGGGGCCTGGGCGACACCTACGCGGGACTGGTCCTGCCTTTCCTGGCCTACGCCTTCGGCACCTTCCTCCTCCGGCAGAGCTTCAAGCAGTTCCCCCGCGAACTGTACGACGCGGCACGCATGGACGGTATGGGACACCTGCGGTTCCTGTGGACGATCCTGCTGCCGCTCAGCAAGCCCGCCCTGACCGCCGTCGGCATGTACGTGTTCATCACCGGCTGGAACATGTACTTCTGGCCGCTGATCATCACACGCAGCACCGAGATGCAGACCCTCCAGATCGGTCTGTACAGCCTCAAGACCGGAGAGGCGGCCAACCCGGGACTCCTCCTGGCCGGTGCCGCACTCTCCGTGCTGCCCACCCTCGCCCTTGTGATCCTCGGACAGCGTTTCATCGTCCGTGGACTCACCGCGGGCGCCGTGAAGTAACCGTCCGGGGCCGCGACCGGTGCGGCCTCCCCGGAAAAAGAGGAAGCGAGACAGCATGAGACCATCCCCCAGAAGACGGGGTATCGGTGCGGCCGCCCTGTTCCTGAGCCTGGGTCTGATCCTCGGCGGATGTTCGGGTGAAGGGTCCGGTGGCGACGCGAGCGACATGGAAGTGCCGGGCCCCGAGGTCCTGGAAGACCTGGACGAGGCGGTCCAGGTCGAGTTCTGGCACAGCATGGACGCCACGAACAGGCAGGTCCTCGACGAGCTCATCGCCGACTTCAACACCGAGAACGAGGGCCGGATCGAAGTGAGCGGCGCCTTCCAGGGCGACTACGACGCCGCCCTGGCCAACCACCGAGCCGCCATCCAGCAGGGCGAGACCGCCGAGATGATCATGATCTTCGACCTCGGCACCCAGTTCATGATCGACTCCGGGCAGACGGTGCCCGCCCAGGCCTTCATCGACAAGGACGACTACGACACCAGCACGGTCGAGGACGCGCTCCTCAACTACTTCACCGTCGACGGTGACCTGCGATCGTTTCCGTTCAACAACTCGACCCCGTTGATGTATGTCAACCGGGACGCGTTCGAGGAAGCCGGGCTGGACCCCGACGACCCGCCCAAGGACCTGGCCGAGATCCGCGAGGCCGCCGAGGAACTGACCGTCACCGACGACGACGGAACGGTCGTCCAGTACGGCTTCGGTGCCGCCGTGTACGGGTGGTTCGTCGAACAGTTCATGGCCCGTGCCGCCGTCCCGTACTGCGACAACGAGAACGGGCGTTCCGGGCGCGCCACAGAGGTGCTCTTCGACGACCCGAAGATCGTGGAGCTCGTCGAGTGGTGGGAGCAGATGATCGAGGACGACCTGGCCGTCCAGATCGGCCGCAACACCGACGACGGGCAGGCCGCCTTCACCTCGGGCCGGGCCGCGATGACCCTGGAATCCACCGGAAGCCTCGGTGCCTTCATCGAACAGTCCGACTTCGAGGTGGGCGCCGGGTACTTTCCCCTGATCGGCGCGGACGACCCGGGCGGGTCCATCATCGGAGGCGCTTCCCTGTGGATCAACGGTGAGGGACACACCCCCGAGGAGATCCGGGGTTCCTGGGAGTTCGTGCAGTACCTGTTGACCCCCGAGGCCCAGTCCACCTGGCACGCCGGAACCGGGTACCTGGCGGTCAACACGGAGGGTTACCAAGGCCCGGAGGCCTCCGAACGGGCCGAGGAGTTCCCCCAGTTCTCCGTGGCCGCCGACCAGCTGGCCGAGTCCGAGATCAACGAGAACACCGCCGGTTGCATGATGGGTGTGATGTCGGAGGCCCGGGTGGCCGCCGAGGAGGGGTGGGAGACCGCCCTGACCAGTGATGTGGGTGCCGAGGAAGCCATGTCCGAGGCCGCCGACGGCGTGCAGCGCACCATCGAGGAGTACAACGACTCCGTCGAGGACTGACCGACCGGGCCGAAGGAGCAGGTCCGAAGAACATCGGGAAAAGGGTCGCCGTCCGACCCCTTGCCGCCCGCGGGCTCACCCCCGAGCCCGCGGGCGGCCGCACGGGCGCCCGCCGCCCCCTCGGGGTCAGTCGTCGTCGGTCGGGTTGTCCGGGTGGACCCACCCGTTGGCCTTGCAACCCTGCAGGTCGAGGGTCTGCTGCTGCATCACCGGGGCGGGTTCGTCCTTCCCGGGGCAGGGGACGTGCCCGTGGCCGAGCGTGTGTCCGACCTCGTGGTTGATCAGATAGATCCGGTAGGTCTCCAGATCGTCGTCGAAGTGGTCGACACCGCCCACCCAACGGTTCTGGTTGATGATGGCGCGGTTGCCCTGCGCGCAGGAGACGTAGCCGTTGGTACGCAAAGGCGCACACAATTCGTCCACCGTGTCGGGTGCGGCGAGCAGGACCCGGACGTCGGCGTCCTCGGAATCCACACGCTGCAGGGATCGTTCACCATCGTTGCCCCAACTACGGGGATCTCCGAGAATCGTCTCGACGGCCTCGACGAAGTCCTCGTCCTTGCCGGGCAGGCCGTCCTCGATCTCGACGGCGAAGGTCAGCAAGGAACCGTCCCCCATGACCTCGCCCTCACCGGAGACGGTGGTGAGTTCCCCGTCGGCGCTGTCGACCTCCTCCTCGACCGAGCGCAACAGGACGTTGTCCTGGTCCTCCTCCTGGGGCTCCTCCTCCTGGGAAGGGGAGGGCTCGGGGCTCACCGCCGTGGCGTCGTCGGCGGCGGTGGGTGAACCGTCCTCGTCGGGCGCCTCGTCGTGGACCGGTGCCGTCGCGGAGGTTTCCCGGAGCGGGTCGACCTCGTCGGAAGGTTCGGGAACACTGAACAGGAGCACCGCGGAAGCAGCGGAGATCAGACACAGCCCCAGAGCAAGCCCCATCGGGTACCTGCTACGTCTGCGGCGTCGTGAGCGCTTGCTGGACACGGAAGGCGACCTCCGGGCATCGGCGTGACCGAAACCAGCATGCCAGAGATCGGCCCGAGTTCGGGGGAAGGGTGTGTCCCGCACCGAAATGCCGTGAGTTGTGTCTTGTTCGGCACGCAAGGCTGTGTCCGTCCGTTCCGAACCAGGGGGCCGTGCACCGATACCCTGCAAACGCAGAACAACAACTGGGGCGGCAACAGGTGCGTATCGCACGGTTCGCTGCGGGCGACGACGTCGGCTTCGGCGTGGTCGACACGGACGCGGACAGTGGAGAGGAATTCGTCGCCCGGCTCAGCGGGCACCCCCTGCTCGGCGACATCAAGCCGACCGGTGAGCGGGCGAAGCTGGACGACGTTCGGTTGTTGTCCCCGGTCCTGCCGACGAAGGTGGTGTGCATCGGGAAGAACTACGCCGAGCACGTCGAGGAGGTCAAGCACATCACCGGGGAATCCACCGAAGAGCCGGTGGTGTTCCTCAAACCGTCCACCGCCGTGGCCGGCCCCTACGACCCGATCTTCCACCCGCAGGTGTCGGAGCGGGTGGACCACGAGGGTGAGCTCGCCCTGGTCATCTCGCGTCCCTGCCGGGAGGTCCCGCGTGAGCGCGCGGCCGATGTCATCTTCGGGTACACCGTCGCCAACGACGTGACCGCGCGTGATCTGCAACAGAAGGACAAGCAGTGGACCCGGGCCAAGGGTTTCGACTCCTTCTGTCCGTTGGGTCCGTGGATCACGGCAGGGTTGAGTCTGGAGGAGGTGCAGGACCTGGGGGTGACCACCACCGTGGATGGTGAGGTTCGCCAGGACGGACGAACATCACAGCTCATTCATGACATCCCGGACATCATCTCTTACGTCACCTCTTTCATGACGTTGCTTCCCGGAGACGTGGTCCTCACCGGTACACCGGCGGGGATCGGACCGATCGAGGTCGGACAGGAGGTCTCGGTCACCGTGGAGCGTTTGGGCACCATCAGCAACCGTGTCGTGACACGGGACTGACGGCACAGCGCCCAGCGGGGCCGACCCGTCCTCGGGTTCGACCCCGCTCAACCTCCGAAGCGGAAGGTCCTGAACGTGCTCTTGGCCCGACGACGTCGTACCGGTCGGCTCCTCCTCGCCGGACTCTTCGTCCTCCTTCTCGTGGCGTCGGGGGCGTCCGGTTTTTGGTTGGCAACAGGCAGGGACAACGGGGGAACCGAAACTGAGACCGAAGGGCGGCCAGTGAGCCAAGTACGGCGCATCATGCTCGCCGGTGACTCCATGACCCAAGGAGCCGACGGTGACCGAACCTGGCGTTACCACTTGTGGAACCACCTGGAACCCCACGTGGACGGGCTGGACTTCGTCGGCCCCTACACCGACCCGGCCACACCGGAGATGATCCTGCCCGTACCGACCACCAAGGGCGAGGACCCGGAGAGCCCGAAGGAGGACCCGGCCGAGGACGAACACGACCACCACGGCCACGTCGAGTACCAGGACCCCCACTTCGACCAGGACCACAACGCCCTGTGGGGTCGGACCCTGAGCGATGCGGCAACCACCATCCAGCAGGACGTCGCCACCCACCGGCCCGACGTGTTGTGCGTCATGCTCGGCATCAACGACCTGCTGTGGCCCATCTCGGAGGAGAAGATGGAAGGACTCCTGCGGGGCTACATCGAGTCCGCGCGCGCGAGCAACCCGAACATCCGCCTGGTCCTGGCCGAGACCTTGCCCATCGCCCTGAACGAGTCCGACGAAGGCTTCTCCCTGCGCACATACGTCTACAACGAGACCGTGCGTTCGGTCGCCGCGGACATGTCCACCAAGGCTTCCCCGGTGATCAGCCTGAACGTGGCCCAAAAAGAGGACTGGGACGTGGACTCCGACACCTACGACGGCACCCACCCCAACGCCGGCGGGGAACTGAAGATCGCCGCCGCCTTCGCCGACGCGCTCTCGAACGGCTACGGGATCGGACCCACCTACCCCCGCCCACTGCCCATCGCGCCCCGACCCGACGGCCCGCACCCTGTCGATGTGGGCCGCGCGAACCCTCCCCGGGCGAGTCGGGTCCACCGATACCCTGGATCCTGTGACTGAGACTTCCCTTCGTACCCGCTTCGCACCCTCTCCCACGGGCATGTTCCATGTCGGTGGCGCGCGCTCGGCGCTGTTCAACTGGGCCCTGGCGCAACAGCACCCCGATGGCCGCATGGTGCTGCGCGTGGAGGACACCGACGCGACCCGCAACCGCCCCGAGTGGACAGAAGGCATCATCCGTGCACTGGCCTGGTTGGGCATCGGGCAGGACGACCCGAACTTCGAGGGTCCCTACTACCAGTCCGCGTACGTGGACAAGCACCGAGAGACCGCCCAGGAGCTGTACAAGAACGGCCGCGCCTACTATTGCGACTGCACCCGCGAACAGGTGCAGGAGCGGCGTGGGAGTGCGCACCTGGGCTATGACGGTTTTTGTCGGGACCGTGGGTTGGAGCCCGGCCCCGGTCGCGCACTGCGCTTCCGGGTGCCCGAGAGCGGCCCCACGGTCGTGGACGACCGGATCCGCGGTCTGGTGGAGTTCGACCACGCCGCCATCGAGGACTTCGTGATCGCCCGCGGCGACGGTTCGCCCCTGTTCGTCCTGGCCAACGTGGTCGACGACGTCCAGATGCGGATCACCCACGTGATCCGTGGTGAGGAGCATCTGTCCAACACTCCCAAGCAGCAGTTGCTGTGGGAGGCGCTGGACCTGCGGCCGCCGGTGTGGGCGCACCTGCCCGTGATCGTCAACGAGCAGCGCAAGAAGCTGTCCAAGCGCCGTGACAAGGTCGCCCTGGAGTCCTACCAGGAGGAGGGCTACCTGCCCGAGGCGATGGTCAACTACCTGATGCTGCTGGGTTGGGCCCCGGGTGAGGACCGCGAGATCATGCCGTGGGCGGAGATGATGCCGCTCTTTCGTGTCGAGGACGTCAACAGCTCCAGCGCCTTCTTCGACGAGAAGAAGTTGCGCGCGTTCAACGGCGAGTACATCCGGGCCCTGGACGTCGACGACTTCGTCGAACGCTGCGAGCCCTGGCTACGGGGCGACAACACCCCGTGGGCGGCCGAGAACTTCGACCCGGAGGTCTTCCGCAAGATCGCCCCGTTGGTGCAGAGCCGGGTGGCGGTCCTCGGCGACGTCGTGTCCAACGTGGACTTCCTGTTCCTGACCGAGCCGGTCGAGGACGAGAAGAGCTGGAAAAAGGCGATGAAGCCGGGCGTGGGCCGGGAGATGCTCCAGGCCGCATCGGAACGCTACGCCGACCCGGACCTGTCCTGGGACGCCGAGACGCTCAAAAAAGCGACCGAGGAGGCCGGGGCGGGGCTCGGGCTCAAGCTCGGCAAGGCGCAGGCACCCGTGCGCGTGGCCGTGACCGGTCGGACGGTCGGGTTGCCCCTGTTCGAGTCCCTGGAGCTGCTGGGACGTGAGCGGACCCGTGAGCGCCTGGCCAGGGCACTGGACAAGCTCGCGGCGGAGGAAACCGCACAGAGTGAGGGCTGAGCTCGGCGGGGTACCCGAATTCACAGGCCGGGTACCCCTTGATCGATTCGCGAGCACTCCGAAAGTCCGCTAAAGTTGAGGATGCCGTCGAGGGGACGAGGGCAAGGACCCCCAAGCCTCTCGAAAGCACTGGGGTATGGTGTAATCGGCAGCACGACTGATTCTGGTTCAGTTAGTCTAGGTTCGAGTCCTGGTACCCCAGCGAACTCACGGGGAGCGACCGCAGGTCGTGAACCGGGAGTCGTCGGGCCCTCGGGCTCGAAATGATGCCCCCGTCGTCTAGTGGCCCAGGACGCCGCTCTCTCAAGGCGGTAACGGCGGTTCGAATCCGCTCGGGGGTACACAGGGGAGAAGGCCCTCGTGGAAATGGGGGCCTTCTCCCTTCAGGGCCCCCGTCGTCTAGTGGCCCAGGACGCCGCTCTCTCAAGGCGGTAACGGCGGTTCGAATCCGCTCGGGGGTACCACCGAAAGCCTCACCGGGAGCGGTGAGGCCTTTCTCGTTCTTGGGGCACGGTCCGCAAAACCCACGTCATGGCGACTCGGGGCCGGCGGGGGATCCGAGCCCCGTGGAGGTCAGCACCCACGTGGGACGAGAAGGTCACGTTCTTCCTGCGAAGCTCCCGACGAGGTCACCATGGCCACGAGCTGATCCACCAACCAGTCGGCCAGCCCGTCCCGTCCCATGTCCTGCCCGTGCAGCCAGGACATCACGGCGGTCTCCACCACCGACACCCAGCAGCGAAGGGTCAGAAGCAGTGTGGACGAGGGGGCCTCGATCCCCGAACGGTCCAGGACGAGCTCGCGGACCCTGTGCCGAACCCGTTCGATCTCCACTTCCGTCTCCTCGGTGGCCACCACCGAACCGGCGTTCAACAACGCGGGGTAGGAGGGGGCATAGCAGGCGGCGAAGTCGATGAAGGTGCCCAGCGCCACCCGGACCTGTTCCAGCAGTGGCATGTCCTTGGGTGGGACCAGTTCCTCCAGCAGCTCCGACATCGCCTGTTCCAGAGCTGCCCGGCGCAGCTCCGCCATGTTGGGAAAGTACCGGTACACCAGGGCTCGGGAGACGTCGGCCTCCTCCGCGATCTCCTCCGGGGTGACCTCGGCCGGTGGGCGCCGCGCGAACACGCGCAGCGCCGTGCGGATGAGGTCCTCCCGACGCCGGTGGGGCGCCATACGGCGGGGCCGTCGCCCGGTGTCGGTCGAGAACACCGAGTCCGTTGCCGGAGCCCGGTGCCGGTCGATTCCTGGGGACACCACCGTTGCCGCCACCTTCCGGGAGAGCTCCTGTTTCCGATGGTTCGAAACTACCGTCCCCGGCCTTTCACAGGTCCAGAACGATGCGTTCGCCCTCGTCGGCCCGGGACACGCACGTGGCGAACTCCGACCCCCGTGAAGAGCCCCCGGTGGGCCGATCCCGGTGCTCGGGGGTTCCTTCCAGCAGCCCCACCCGGCAGGTGCCGCAGAACCCCTGTCTGCAGGAGTAGGGGGTGTCCGGACGTACCCGTTGCAGTACGTCCAGCACGGTCTCGTCCTCGGACACCGGCAACACGGGACCGGAACGTCCCAGCTGCACCTCGAAGGGACGGCCGTCGATGATCGGTGCGGGGGAGAACCGTTCGGAGTGGAACGGGGTTTCCTCGGAGACCAAGGCCTGCACACCGGAGATGAGCGGGGCCGGGCCGCACACGTACACGGCGGTACCGGGGCGGTGCCCCGCCAACAGTTCGTCGGCCCT
>DXDP01000368.1 GCA_019115445.1 Candidatus Nocardiopsis merdipullorum | reverse complement strand
CGCACCGGACGCCGTGTCCCGGACGGAAAGGTACGGGTCGGGCGTCACTGTCGAGAGGATCCGTGCGAATGTTCCGAGACATCGGAGACGCACCCCTGGGGCGCAGAGTACGAAGTGCACGTGCTGGGCGGGGCCGGCAGCGCGGCCGAACCACCTGGGAAGCAGACCTCCGGTAAGTGGATCCACGAGGCCGACACGGTGACACCTCTGGAGTTTTTGCACGGGCTCGACGTCTGCTCCCACTTCCCTGTCTCCGACCGTGTGGAGGCAGGTGGGCGGGCACCTTTGGAGGCGATGGCCGCCGGGGTGCCGACGATCATGCCGCCGTCCTTCAAGGCGTTGTTCGGTGACGCAGGTGTGTACACCGAACCTTCCGGTGTGCGCGCGGAGATCGATCTGCTGATGGCGGACCCCGCCCTGTACCAGGCACAGGTCGACCGGGCCTGGCAGGTCCTGGGGGACCGGTTCAGTCACGAAGCGCACATACGCCGTCTGGCAGCTGTGGGGGTCGGAGGATGACTGTGAACAGCACACCCGAGGGAGCACGGCAAAAACTCCGGCCACTCGGGATCACACCTGTACGAGCATTCGCAGGTACGGCGGTCTGTGTGGTTCTGCTCACGGCCTTCCTCATGCCTTTGCGTACGGCGCTGGTGGTGGCCCTGGCGGTGTTGATCACGTTCCTGTACTGGGCGGGGATCGTCATCGCACGGATGCACAGGATCGCCAGGAAAAGGATCGCGTACAAGAACCGCAAGGAAACCGCTCGACGCAAACAGTGCGAACGTGATCAGCAGAAGCGGGAACGTCTGCGGAGACAGATCGAGGAACGCGCACACGCCGAGGAACAGGCACAGGCCGAGGAGGACGAACTCACCAGGTTCGGAAGATACCTGTGGAACGGGTACTCCACCACGGCACTGACCGGGTTGAAGACCTTCTCGGAGGACACGGAGCACCCGTGTCATCGGCGGGCTCAGGCGCTGGAGCTGATGGCCGAATGGTACGAAGTCACCGGCAACCTGAAGGAATACGCATGGCACCGGGAGCTGGCCCTGCGACTGGTCCCGGAGAAGCGGCGCGACCGGACCGAACGGAACGGGCAGACGGTCCGAAACACTCCACACCATGGAGCCGAGCGCAGGTTCGACGTGATCATGGTGTCGGACTTCAGCTCCATGGGAGGGACTTCGGGTGGCTATCTCCAGGAATTGCGGGCCCAGGCCGAAGCGGGGCTTGGTACCGGCATAGTCCATCAGCCGTTCGTCGGACGCGGTGAAGGCAGACCACTCAACAGCAAACTCCTCAGTGCCGCCGACAACGAACATACCGAGTTGGTGCGGCCCGAGGACGGTGTGTCCTGCGATCTGCTGATCCTGCGGCACCCCAAAGTCGTCGAACGGTTGCTCGAAAGGACGCCCCGGATCGATGCACGCCGAGTCCTGCTGGTGGTCAACCAGCCCCCTTTCCACTACTACGGGGAAGAGGTCAGCGCCGGTAGGTCATGGGACGTCGATCGGGTCCGCAAGGCCCTGGCCGGTTGGCAGGAAGATGTCGAGTGGGCCCCCCTCGGCCCGGTGGTACGAGAAGCTCTGCTGGAGCATCACGCCGAAGAGCTCCGTGATGTACAGCTCACCGGGGAGGATTGGGTCAACATCGTCGACCTGCCCGCATGGCAGCGGTCCGGGCGTCGCGCCCCGGACGGGAGGGTGCGGATCGGCCGACACTCCCGTGACTATTCCACGAAGTGGCCCGAGACGCCGGAGTTGTTGTCCGCGATCTACCCGGAGGAGGACGGTTACGAGATCCATGTGTTGGGTGGGGCGCGGACCGCGGCGGAGATTCGAGGAGCGCTCCCCCTGAACTGGGTGGTGCACCCCTTCCACGGCCTGTCGACCCGGGAGTTCCTGCATGGGCTGGACGTGTACGTCTACTACACCAACTCGGCCTATGTCGAGGCTTTCGGGCGCGCTCCGTTGGAAGCCATGGCGGCAGGGGTGCCGACGATCCTGCCTCCCTGCTTCAGGGATCTCTTCGGTGGGGCGGCGATCTATGCCGAACCGGGCGATGTGCGACGCAAGATCGACACACTGATGGCTGACTCCGGGCGCTACCGGATGCAGGTGGAGCGGGCCTGGGAGGTGCTGGAGGAAAGGTTCGGCCACGACGCCCACCTACGCCGCTTGTCGGCACTGGGTGTCAGGGCCAGAGGCAGCGTGCACTGGCAACGGGCCGGGCGGGCCCTCGACCGGTGGCCGAAACCTCGGGCCACCGGCTGAGAGTCGTCCTCACTGTCCAGGGGCGGGGCCGGTGGTACCTCGGGGGACGAAGCGGGCCGTGGGCGACCGGCGTTCGGTGACCGTACCGGCCGCCATGCTCTCCAGGACCGCTTCGGCGACGAGGACGCCCTGCTGGTGGACGTCCACGCTCATGGCGGTGATGGGGGGAGAGGACAGCCTGCACAGGGCCGAGTCGTCCCAGGCGATCAGGCTCACCCGGTCGGGTACGGACACCCCCAGTGTCCTGGCCGCGCTCAGACCCGCCACGGCCATGACGTCGTTGTCGTAGAGGATCGCGGTCGGGGGCTCCTTCCGGGAGAGGAGCGCGAGCGTGGATTGCTCCCCGGACTCGTGGGAGTAGTCCCCTTCGACGACCACGGGCGGGTCGATCCCCGCCTCGCGGGCACCTTCGGACAGCGCGGACGTACGGGC
>DXDP01000367.1 GCA_019115445.1 Candidatus Nocardiopsis merdipullorum | reverse complement strand
GCCGACCATGAACCCCGGAGTGTCACACAGCGAGAGCACGGGCAACTCGTGAGCGTCGCACAACTGTAGGAAGCGGGCGATCTTGTCGGCGCCATCGGCGTCGATGGCACCACCCAGGTGGGCCGGGTCATTGGCGATGAGCCCCATGGGGCGTCCCTCCACCCGTACCAGCGCGGTGACCACACCCGGGCCGAAACGACGGCGCAGTTCCAGGACCGAGCCGGTGTCGGCGATCGTGTGGATCGCACGACGGACGTCGTAGACCCGCAGCCTGTTCTCCGGAACGACGTGCCGGAGCAGTCGCTGATCGGCCATGTCCCAGTCCTCGACCGGACCTTGGAAGTAGGACAGGTACTTTTTGGATGCACCTACCGCGGCCGCGTCGTCCTCGACCAGCAGGTCGATGACCCCGTTGGGTTCTTGCACCTGGACGGGACCGACCTCTTCCGGCCGGTAGGTGCCCAGGCCCCCGCCTTCGATCATCGCCGGCCCGCCCATGCCGATGGTGGCGTCGGGGGTGGCGATGACCACGTCGCAGCAGCCCAGGAGGGCGGCGTTACCCGCAAAACAACGCCCGGAGGCCACCCCGACCGTGGGTACGTGTCCGCTCAGGCGTCCCATCTCGGCGAACGTGGTGACATCCAGGGAGGAAGCCGTGTTGGGGTCGATGTCTCCGGGACGGCCACCACCACCTTCGGCGAACAGCACGACCGGGAGCCGCCGCCGATACGCGATCTCCAACATGCGGTCGGTCTTGCGATGGTTCATGATGCCCTGGGTGCCGGCCATCACGGTGTAGTCGTAGGACATCACCACGCAGTCGGAGTTGTCGGGGTGCAGGTCGGGGTTGACCCGACCGATCCCGGTGACCATGCCGTCCGCGGGGGTGTTGGCGGCCAGGTCCTCCTCGGAGCGGCGACCGTGCTGGGCGGCGACGGTCAACGCCCCGTACTCGGTGAAACCACCACCGTCGCACAGGTCGGTGATGTTCTCCCGGGCGGTGCGGCGACCGAGCCGGTGGCGCTTGGCCACGGCTTCGGGGCGGCGTTCATCGGTGCCGAGCGCATGGCGTTCGAGCACGTCGGCCAGGTCGGGGCGCACATGGTCCAGGTCGACATCGCTCTGGAGGGTGTCGGACTCCTCCTGGGTCTTGTCCGGGGTCAGACCCAACAGAAGATCCCCCTGGGTGACGGCAGCACCGACGAAGGTGTGGACCTCGCCGACCGTGCCGGACACCGGTGCGGCCAGCACGTGTTCCATCTTCATGGCTTGGAGGACGACCAGGCAGGCACCGGCCCGAACCCGGTCGCCGGGTGCTGCCTCGACGGACACGACGGTGGCGGTAAAAGGTGCGGTGAGTCCGTCGGAGGTGACGTCTTCGGGTGCGGTGGTCGATCCCTCGGCGGACAGGAGTTCGGACAGATGATCGTCGACGAAGGCGGTGGTGGCCTGCCCGGAGCGGAAATCGGGGTGGTGAAGGACCGCACGCAGGAAGGCGATGTTGTTGTCGGCCCCGACCACGGTGAACTCACCCAGGGCCCGATCGGCCAGGTCGACGGCTGTGGTGAAGTCGCCACGCGGGGCGTGTGCGACCACCTTGGCCAACAGCGGGTCGAAACCATCCCCGGCGCTGTGACCGGGTTTTCCGTGGGTGTCCACCCGAACCCCCGGACCGGTGGGTGGGACGAAAGTGGTCAAGGTGCCGGAGGAAGGCAAAGAGACGCCGTCGGGGCCGGTGGTCTCCAGGTTGATGCGTGTTTGAACGGCGAACCCGCGCGGAGTGGGGACGAAACCTTGATCCAGCCCCTGCTCGGAGAGGGTACGCCCCAGGGCCACCTCGATCTGGGCGGCGACCAGATCGATTCCGAGTACTTCTTCGGTGACGGTGTGTTCCACCTGCAGACGCGGGTTGGCCTCGATGAAATGGAAGGCGGACTCCGACGGGTCCGCGGAGGTCTCGACGAGGAACTCGAAGGTGACCAGTCCCGCACAGGCGGCCTTGCGGGCCAGAGCGACGGCGGACTCCAGCAGACGTTCACGCAGTGCATCGGACAGATTCGGGGCGGGCGCGGTCTCGACGAGTTTTTGGTGACGGCGCTGGATGCTGCACTCGCGCTCCCACAGGTGGGTCACGGCGCCCGTGCCGTCCCCGATCACCTGCACCTCGATGTGCCGGGCCCGCTCCAGCAGCCGCTCCACGTAGAGCTCACCGTGGCCGAGGGCGGTTTTTGCCTCCGAGCGGCAACGTTCGTAGGCAAAGGCCAGGTCCGCGGGGTCGGTGACCGTACGCATACCACGCCCGCCACCGCCCGCCACCGCCTTGATCATCATGGCCCCGCCCGGTCCCAGGTCTTCGAGGAAGTCCCGGGCCTGCGCCAAGGAGGTGGGCCCCAAGGTGCCGGGCAGCACCGGAACACCGAGCTCCTCCGCCAGTGAGCGTGCCCGTGTCTTGTCCCCGAACAGCGAGAGGGTTTCGGGGGAGGGGCCGACGAAGACCAGCCCGGATTCGGCACACAGCTTCGCAAACCCGGCGTCCTCGCTGAGGAACCCGTAGCCGGGGTGGACGAGCCGGCACCCGGTTCGACGGGCCACGGCGACAAGGCGCTCCCCGTCCAGGTAGGCACCGGGGCCCGAAGCCCCAAGGGGGTGTGCCTCATCGGCCAGGTGCACATGGGTGGCCTCGGCGTCCTCCACGGAGTACACGGCGACGGTGCGCAGACCCAGTGAGGCGGCGGCACGCAGCACCCGCACGGCGATCTCGCCCCGATTGGCAACGAGCAGGCGTGATGGTTCGGGCACGGGGTCTCCTTTTTCGACCGGCACGGTTTCTTCAGTCTGCACCTGCATTGACACTGATGTCAACGATTGTGTTTCTGAGATACTCGACCGCATGCAGAAGAAGGAGTGGGCCACCCGCACCAAGCACGACCGAGCCGACAGCACCACCCGTGCCGTACTGCTCACGGCAGCACGAAGAGTCTTCGAACACAGCGGCTACGCGCGAACCACCGTCGCGCGGATCACCGAGGAGGCAGGGGTGGGACGGGCCACCTTCTACGTCTACTTCTCCTCCAAGGAAGAGGTCTTCTCGGTCCTGGCCGAGCAGGTCAAAGACAGCTTCCTGGCCGGCCAGGAGCTCAACGGAATCGATGCCGACGACCCCCACGCAGTGGCCGAGGCGACCATCACCGCTTTCCTCGACGCCTATACCGAACACCTGGGGTTCATCACCGTGCTGCGGCACCAAACACTGTCCGATCCTGGGATGGGCGCACTGTGGGAGGAGATCCACGCGCTGCCGCGGCACCGTTCGGCCCACTACACCCAGCGTCTCGTCGACCGGGGGATGGCGGACCCGGCCGCCTCTCCGGAGGCGGTCGCCCAGGCGGCGGGTGGCATGATCGCTGCTTTTGCGGGCCAACTCGCCGCCGCGCCGGAGGACCGCGACCGGGTGGCTCGGGAGTTGACGGCGATGTACGTCCGACTGCTGGGCCTGCCCCGACCGTGAACAGCAACGGTCCTGGCAAGGAAGTGAAGAGTGTACGGACGCAGGATCAATCAGTTCTGCCCCACTGAATGACTCGTGCACCACCAGTCACAGAAATCATGGGACAACCCTACCTTTGGGGTGAATTTCTGGTGTTGATGCTCAGTTTTTTCCTTGAATGTTATTCACATTCGAGAAATCTCTGTCTATCCTGTATGGGAGCGCTCCCGAAGAGTCGGGGGAGTCGGAGGTGCAGGCGCCCACCGCATCCCCCGCCGAGCCACTCCTTTTCTTCCCGCCCCTTCCATTTTTCTCACATCCCCCACATCCCCCACATCCTTCACTCTTTCTTCATCCCTCTTCTTGCACAGCCTTTCTTTGCTGTGTCGCGCTTTCCGTGTTCGTCGGCCCGTGGTTCCAGCGGGCGACCGCACAAGTGGGAGCGTTCCCGAGCATGCCTGGAGACGCCTTGATCCGCGCACCGCCCTACCTTCCCATCGCACAGAAGAGCGGATTCGTGTGCATCGAGTCGGCCCCTGGGTCGACCGCATCCCCCCTCCCTGCAGGAAAACCTGAGGAAGTAGAAGCATGAGCAGAATCCATCGCAGCGCGAGTCCCGGAACCTCGCGTGTGCGAAAAAGCGCCGCCATCCTTTCCGGATGTGCTGTTGGTGCCGCACTTGCCCTTGTTCCCGTGAGTTCGGCGAGTGCCTCCACGGGCTGTTCGGTCGATTACACGATCGCCAACGACTGGGGATCCGGCTTCACCGCACAGGTCGAGATCACCAACCACGGCGACACCATCGACAACTGGACCCTGGAATGGGAATTTCCCGGAAACCAGCAGGTCAGCAACTCTTGGAGCGCCTCTCTGACACAGAGCGGCCAGAGTGTTTCCGCCACCGACGCGGGGCACAACGCATCGATCGCCACCGATGAGGCGATCGACTTCGGCTTCAACGCCGACTACTCGGGCACCAACGCCGCCCCCGGCTCCTTCTCGCTCAACGGAGTCCTTTGCGAAGGGGCCGTGGACCCCGGTGACCCCGGTGACCCCGGTGACCCCGGCGATCCCGGTGAGCGTGTTGACAACCCCTATGAGGGTGCCGATGTGTACGTGAACCCGATCTGGTCGGCCAACGCCGCGGCCGAGCCCGGCGGAGAGGCCGTCGCCAACGAGCCCACCGGCGTGTGGCTGGACCGCACCAGCGCCATCGAGGGCAACGACAGCCCCACCACCGGCGACATGGGCCTGCGCGACCACCTCGACGAGGCCTTGGAGCAGGCCGACGGCGACCCCCTGGTGTTCCAGGTGGTCATCTACAACCTGCCCGGCCGCGACTGCGCCGCCCTGGCCTCCAACGGCGAGCTCGGCCCGGACGAGATCGACAGGTACAAGCACGAGTACATCGATCCCATCGCCGACATCCTGTCCGACTACGAGGACACCGAGCTGCGGATCGTGACCACGATCGAGATCGACTCGCTGCCCAACCTGGTCACCAACGTCTCCCCGCGTGAGACCGCCACCCCCGAGTGCGACGTGATGCTGGCCAACGGCAACTACGTCGAGGGTGTGGGCTACGCCCTGGCCCAGCTCGGCGCGATCGACAACGTGTACAACTACAT
>DXDP01000366.1 GCA_019115445.1 Candidatus Nocardiopsis merdipullorum | reverse complement strand
TCACCGATCGGCACCCGGTAGTCCTTGTCCCCGTGGATGACCAGCATCGGGGTGCGGATCTTCGCCGCGTGCAGGTGCGGGGAGTTGGTCCGGTAACGCTCCGGGTGCTCCACCGGCGTACCGAACTCCTGCTCCCACACAGGCGGGTGGTCGGTGGTGCCACTGAAGGCGTCCAGGTCCCACAAGGAGGCGTGGGAGACGATGGCCTGGAACCGGTCGGTGTGCCCGGCGATCCAGTTGGCCATGTAGCCGCCGAAGGAGCCACCCATCATGGCGGTGCGTTCGGCGTCGATGTCGTCACGGGCCACGGCGGCATCGGTGATCGCCATGACGTCGGCGTGCACGCGCGGGCCCCAGTCGCCCCAGGCCCGGCGGAGCATGTCCTGGCCGTAGCCGGTGGACAGCGCCGGGTCGGGCAGGAGCACCGCCCAACCGCGAGCGGCCAACAGCCACGGGTTCCAGCGCCAGGACCAACCGTTGAAGCTCATGTACGGTCCCCCGTGCACCCACAGCATGAGGGGGGCGGGTGACTCCGCCGAAGCCTCCTCCGGCAGGACCAGCCAGGAGCGGATCGTCGTGCCGTCCTCGACGGTGGTCTCGATCTCGGTGAGTGTTCCCGGCATCTGCAATTCCGAGCCGGGTGTGGGCAGAAGGACCGGTCGACCGTCCACGGCGTCGGTGTCCAGACGCACCGGGGTGGGAGGCGCGTCCCAGGCATCGCGCAGCGCGTACACGTACCGCCCGTTCGGTGACGGGTTCAGTTCACTGTAGGCACCGTGGTCCCCGGTGACACGGACGACCTCGCCGGAAGCCATGTCCCCCCGGAAGATCGGTCTGCGCCCGTTCTCGTCGGCGATGAAGAAGACCTCGGAGGAGTCCATGGACCAGGCGTATCCACGCGGCCAGAGTTCGAGTTCGGGGAACAGATGGCGGGCTCGCCCGCTGTCGATGTCCACCACCCACAGGGCGGCGTCACGGGGTTCACCGTCGCGGGCGCCCTCGAAGAAGCGGGTGAACAGCACACTGTGACCGTCGGGGGAGATCACTGGGGCGGAGCAGTTGTGTTCTTCGAAGGACACGAGCACATTGCGCTCGCCCGTGCCGGTGTCGATCGTGACGATCTCGCTGCGCGAGTCACCCCCGCCGGTGGGTACTTGCCACTCGGTGATCAGTCTCGACCCGTCGGGGGTCAGGTCCCCGGATGTGTTGAGCAGGTGCTTGCCCGCTTCGGGGGTCAGATCGCGTGGCTCGCCCAAACGCGCGTCCGGTTCCTTGGGTGCGTCGGCGACGAAGTGTCGGGGGTAGGCGGGTCCCAGGTCGTGGTCCCAGGAGCGGATCGGCAAGGACTCATGGAGGATCGCAGTGACCCCGGCCTCTTCACGAGCCTTGCGTGCCTCCCGTTCGGCATCGGTTCCCTGTGCTCCCGGATGGGCGTTGGCGGTGAACGTCACGAGCCCGGTGTTGCGCGCCACCCCGAAGGAGGAGATACCACCGGGTCTGGAGGCGACCTGGCGTGCTTCGCCGCCTTCGGCCGGCAGCAACCACAGAGCCGTCTCGGGTTTGTCGTCGGGTTCGGCCTCGGGGTCGGTGCGGGCCGAGCCGAACAAGAGCGAACCGTCGGGGAGGAATTCGGTGCTGCTCTCACTCTTGGTGGAGCGGGTCAAGCGGCGGGGGGACCGTCCGCCCTCGGACTCCGGGACGGTGTCGATCTCCCACACAGCGCTGCGGAACGATTTTCCGTCGGGGGACAGGCCGCTGACGGGCGCCACCAGGCGGCTGCCGTCCGGGGAAAGACGCAGCCCGCCGACACGGTGGGTCCGCACGTATTCCGGCAGTTCGTACCAGGAACGAGCCAAGACACATTCTCCTGAGATTTTGGGTACTTGCCACACCCCGAGGGGGCGTGGTGGTGAGACATCCCACCTTCCCACATCCCAAGATCCGGAAGCCCGGTCGCGATACCGCGACCGGGTCCCCCGCTCAACAACCGCAGCGTTCCTCCGCACAGGGCGGCAGCTGCCCCAGACGCTTGCGCTCTCCACCTTCGGTGTACTCGCGCACCAGTTCGGTCATCATGGACACGAACGCCGGGTGGGTTCCGGGACTGGACGCGAGCTCGTAGGCCAAGCCCAGTTTCTGGGCGGTCTCCCGGGCCTCCACATCGAGGTCGAACTTGACCTCCATGTGGTCGGAGACGAAACCGTGCGGCACGACCACGACCGCGGACACGTCCTCGTCCGCCAGTTCCTCCAGGCGGTCGTTGATGTCCGGCTCCAACCAGGGCTGGCTGGGTGGCCCACTCCGGCTCTGGTAGACGACCTCGAAGGGGTACTCACGGTCGAGTTGTCCGGCGACGAGTCGGGCCACCTCGGCGAGTTGATCACCGTAGGCCCCCTCGGGTCCGAACCCCTGCTCGGCCCCGCCGCTGTCCTCTGCCATCTTCGTGGGGATGGAATGGGCGGAAAAGAGCAGGCGCGCCTTCTCCCGCCGTTCGGCGGGCAACCGCTCCAGGGCGGCACGGGTGTGCTCGACCAAGGGTTCGACGAACCCCGGGTGATCGTAGAAGGGACGTACCAGGTCGACCTCGGGTGCGTCGTCACCGAGCTCGGCCCGGGCACGGGCGATGTCCTCGAGGTAGGCGGTACGGCTGGACCAGTTGCAATAGGCGGACGTGGCCACCGCCAGCACGCGGCGCACCCCGTCCTTGTGCATCTGCGCCAGGGTGTCGGTCAGCAGGGGGGTCCAAAAACGGTTGCCCCAGTAGATCGGCAGGTCGATGCCGGCGGATTCGAAGTCGGTGGTGATCGCGGCGAGCAGGTCCCGACACTGTTGGTTGATCGGGCTCACCCCTTCGAAGAGGAAGTAGTGCTCACCGACCTCCTCGAGCCGCTCGCGGGGGATGTTGCGTCCGCGAGTGACATTCTCCAGGTAGGGAATGACCTCGTCCTCGCCCTCCGGCCCACCGAAAGAGATCAGCAAAAACGCGTCGTAAGGCCTCATGCTCCTCATGAAACCAGCTCTTTCCACCCCACCGGGGCAACCCCCGTCCCAGTGCCTTGTGTTCTTGGACTCCTCATCAAGGAGGCCGTGGGCCCGTCCTTTGTCGGGACGATCGGTCCTTGGAGCACCCCTTCTGGCCGGACGAGTGCGCGGCCGGTAATGTCGCCTGCCATGACGAATGTGTTGTGGCACACGTGGGCGGACAACCATCGGGCCCGCCCTCGCCGCATGGCCGCCCCCAACAGCACCGCCGACGTCGCCTCGGCGGTCGCTTCGGCCGCCTCCGAAGATCTTCGGATCCGTATGGTCGGTTCCGGACACTCCTTCACGGACGTGGCCATCACCGATGGACTGCTCCTCCTGCCCACCTCCCTGACCCGGGTCCGTTCGATCGACCCGGTGGCGGGCACCGCCACGGTCGAGGCGGGCCTGCCTTTGTGTGACTTCAACGAGATTTTGGCCGAGCACGGCGTGGCCCTGGCCAACATGGGCGACATCTCCGTGCAAACGGTCGCGGGTGCGGTGCAGACCGGTACCCATGGCACCGGCCGGGACACCGGTGGTCTGGCCTCTCAGGTGATCGGTCTGGAGATCGTGCTCGCGGACGGATCGGTCGTGGAATGTTCTGCCGACTCCGACCCCGAACTGTTCCACGCAGCGCGCGTGGGGCTGGGTGCGTTCGGCGTGGTGACCGCGCTGACCTTCGCGGTGCGGCCCGCTTTCTTGCTGCACGCTCGGGAAGAGCCGATGCCCTTGGACGAGGTCTTGGAGCGGCTCCCGGAGTTGCGGGCGGGCAACGACCATTTCGAGTTCTTCTGGTTCCCGCACACCAACAACACCAACACCAAGCGCAACAACATCACCGACGGTCCGGCCCGACCGTTGACGCCCTTCAAGGCCTGGTTGGACGACGATTTCCTGTCCAACACGGTCTTCGAACGGGTCAATCGGGTGTGTCGACGCTTCCCCGGCACCGTGCCGATGATCAATCGCATCAGTTCCCGAGCGCTGTCCGCGCGCGCCTACACCGACGTTTCCCACAAGGTGTTCGCCTCGGTGCGCAACGTGCGGTTCGTGGAGATGGAATACGCGATCCCCGTCGAGCACGTGGCGGATGTGTTGCGTGAGGTGCAGGAGATCGTGGATCGGCGCGGACACCGGGTGAGTTTTCCGTTGGAGGTGCGTTTCACCCCCGCCGATGACGTGTGGCTGTCCACCGCCTACGGCCGGGAGACCGCCTATGTGGCTGTGCACATGTATCAGGGCACGCCGTACGAGACCTACTTCGCCGACCTGGAGGCGGTCTTCACCTCCGTGGGTGGACGTCCGCACTGGGGCAAGCTGCACACGAGCGACCGCGACTACCTGGAGAGCGTCCACCCTCGCCTGAAGGAGGCCTTGGCGGTACGGGACCGGGTGGATCCGCATCGCCGGTTCGGAAACGACTACCTGGACCGGATCTGGGATTGACCGACACCCGGTCCTGGGGCCAGGGACCGGGGCTCGGGCACTTCAGGGCCGTCGTCCTTGTCGAGGTCGTCCAGGCACTCGGGGCCGCCTGCCTGTGTGGCCCCTCCGGCCCCTCCTTCGGCTCAGGGGCGCAGCAGGCCTCGATCGTGCTGATGAGATAGGCGTGTAGTGGTACACA
>DXDP01000365.1 GCA_019115445.1 Candidatus Nocardiopsis merdipullorum | reverse complement strand
CACCCCCACACCGGCCGGCCCAGCCCAATCGCCGTAGGGGGCTCATCCTGGTCCTGATCGTGGGTGGTGCCGCGCTTCTGGCCGCACTGGTGTTCTTGGTGTTCTTCCTGACCCGAAACATGGTCGACTCCTCCGAAAGACCTGCGGACGATCCGGGTGAGGACTCCGCACCTCAGGAGGACCCGGGTGTGGAGGCACCGCTCCCGGGCGATGGCGACCAGGGTTTTTCCTCCAACGACGGGCTGGTCGAATACCACGTCCACGAGGTCACCTGCGGGATGCGGGAACTGGACACCAGGGTGGCCACGTTGACCAACGGTGAGTACTGCGTGGTGGAGCTCGAGGTGACCAACCACGGCACCGACCCGTTGCACCTCGATGCGCCCCAACAGTGGTTGGGTGACCGAACCAGGTTGTCGGAGGCTTCCGAACCCTCGAAGGAGGAAGGCGTGACCTCCCTGTGGAACGGGGACGGCATCGCCCCCGACGACAGCGCTCGGGGACCGCTCGTGTTCATCATCCCCGACACCCATCCTCGGGAGATCCTGATGCTGACCCACAAAGCCCCCGAAGAAACGGGTGAGGCTTCCGAGCGTGGCGAGGACTTCACCGAGGTCCCGATCTCGGGGATCCTGGAACACTCCTCGACCTACGAGTTCGACCTCGAAACCTGAAACGCCCCGTCGAACGACGTCGGGTCCGGCACACCGTGATGTGTCGGACCCGTTGCGTCGGCGGTGAGGACTACTCCCACTCGATGGTGCCCGGGGGTTTGCCGGTCACGTCCAAAGTGACCCGGTTGACCTCTTGGACCTCGTCGGTGATCCGCTCGGAGATGCGGGCGAGCACGTCGTAGGGGACCCGGGACCAGTCGGCGGTCATGGCGTCCTCACTGCTGACGGGACGCAACACGACCGGGTGACCATAGGTACGGCCCTCACCCTGCACCCCCACCGAACGCACATCGGCCAGCAACACCACCGGGCATTGCCAGATGTCCCGATCCAGTCCGGCGCGGGTGAGTTCCTCCCGAGCGATGGCATCGGCCTCACGCAGGATCTGCAGACGTTCACGGGTCACGTCACCGATGATCCGGATCCCCAGACCGGGGCCGGGGAACGGCTGGCGCCACACCATCTCGGGCGGCAGACCGAGTTCTTCACCGACTTTGCGGACCTCGTCCTTGAACAGTTCCCGCAACGGCTCCACCAGGGTGAACCGGAGATCTTCGGGAAGTCCGCCCACGTTGTGGTGGGACTTGATGTTGGTCGCACCGGGGCCGGCACCGGACTCGACCACGTCCGGGTACAGGGTGCCCTGCACCAGGAACTCGACCTCGGTGTCCCCCTCGCCGCCCTCGGCGACGACCTCCCGGGCGGCCTGCTCGAAGGTCCGGATGAACTCACGGCCGATGATCTTGCGTTTGGTCTCGGGATCGCTCACCCCGGCAAGGGCGGCGAGGAACTGCTCCTCCGCATCGACCACCTTGAGTTTGGCGCCGGTGGCCGCAACGAAGTCCTTGTCGACCTGTTCGGCCTCACCCTTGCGCAACAGGCCGTGGTCGACGAACACGCAAGTGAGCTGTTCACCGACGGCACGCTGCACAAGAGCCCCGGCCACTGCCGAGTCCACGCCCCCGCTCAGGGCACAGATGGCGCGTTTGTCACCGATCTGCTCACGGATCCGTTCGACCTGTTCCTGAACGATGTTGACCATCGTCCAGGTGGGGCGACACCCGGCACCTTCGTACAGGAAGCGACGCAGCACTTCCTGCCCGTACTCGGTGTGGAGCACCTCGGGGTGGAGCTGGACACCGAACAGACGGCGGTCGGTGTCCTCGAACGCGGCTACCGGGGCGTCGGTGGTACTCGCGGTGGTGACACAACCCGGTGGTGCGGCCGTGACGGTGTCACCGTACGACGTCCACACGAGCTGCTCGGGGGGCATGCCCGCAAACAGTACGGAGTCGGTGACGACCGTGAGTTCGGTACGGCCGGACTCGTCCGAGCCGGTTGCGTTCACGGTCCCACCCAGGGCTTGCGCCATCGCCTGGAAACCATGGTGGAGGCCCAGGGTCGGGATCCCGGTCTCGAGCAGTTCCGCGTCGAGGTTGGGCGCCCCCTCGGCGTGGACCGACCCAGGACCTCCGGACAGGACGATGGCCTTGGGTTTCTTGGCGAGCATCTCCCCGACGGGCATGGTCGAGGGCACGATCTGGCTGTGCACGTGCGCTTCCCGTACTCGCCGGGCGATCAGCTGCGCGTGTTGCGCGCCGAGGTCGACGACGAGGACGGTGTCGAACGTGGTGTCAGCACCAACGGACACGACGGAGGACCTTCCGCAGGAACAAAGGAATGTTTCCACAAGTCTAGAGCCTGTTCTTCGCGGGTTCTCCTGCGTTCTGCGGGACCGGGCAATGTGTGGGGCGGGTTCAGCCGGCAAAGCCTCGGGGGTTGTCGATCTGCCAACGCCAGGTGTCGGCGCATGCCTCGGCCACGGTGTGTTGTGCCTTCCACCCCAGGTCGCCGGCGGCGGCGGTCGGGTCGGCGTAGCAGGTGGCGATGTCACCGGGGCGGCGCTCGACGACCTCGAAGGGGACGGTGACCCCGGTGGCTTCCTCGAAGGCGCGCACACATTCCAGGACGGAGGTGCCCCTCCCGGTACCGAGGTTGTACACGCGGCACCCGTTCGTGTCGGCCAGGTGGGTGACTGCGGCCAGGTGGCCGCGGGCCAGATCCACCACGTGCAGGTAGTCACGGACCCCGGTGCCGTCGGGGGTGTCGTAGTCGTCGCCGAACACTTCGAGGTGTGGACGGTGCCCCGCGGCCACCTGGGCGATGTAGGGGAACAGGTTGTTGGGCACCCCTTGGGGGTCCTCCCCGATGAGGCCGCTGGGGTGTGCACCGATCGGGTTGAAGTAACGCAAGGAGATGATGCGCCAGCGGGGGTCGGCCACTGCCAGGTCCGCCAGGATCTGCTCGATGAACAGCTTCGTCGCGCCGTAGGGGTTGGTGGTGGACAACCCGGCGTCCTCGGGGATCGGTACCCGTTCGGGGTCGCCGTAGACCGTGGCGGAAGAGCTGAAGACCAGGTCACGTACCCCGTATTCGTCCATCACCTCGGTGAGGTTCAGCAGCGCGTCGAGGTTGTTGCGGTAGTAACGCAGGGGTTGGCTCACCGACTCGCCCACGGCCTTGAGCCCGGCCAGGTGGATGACGGCGTTGATCTCGTACTCGGCGAACACCTGACGCAGCGCGGTGGGGTCGGTGCAGTCCGCCCGGTGGAAGGCGACCCGTTCACCGGTGATGTGCTCGACCCTGCGGACGGCCTCCGCGTGGCTGTTGGCGAGGGAGTCGACGAGCACGACACCGTGCCCGGCGTCGAGGAGTTCGACCGCCGTGTGGGTGCCGATGTATCCGGCGCCACCGGTGAGCAGTACGTTCATCGTGCGGTTCCCTGATCCTGACCGAGGTGGTCGTGTCGTCGTGAACGCTCCCAGGATAGACTCCGGCGCTCCCACTTCACTCGTGAGCCCCACCATCGGGGCTCACGGGCGAAGCACCGTATGTGCGACCTCACACAGTCAGGGAACTCATCAGGCTTCGCGTTGCCAACAGTGCTCCCAGCACTGCAACCACAAGGCCGAGAACTCCCACGAGCGGCAACACCACCCCAGGGAAGGCCCAAAGAGCCGCGCCGACGTCGCCACCCGCCATGGCCAGGGCCATCCACGCGGTCGCCCCCATGCCGAGCAGCCAGGCAGGGGTCACCGTCAGCACCATCTCCCAACCGACCATGGCGTTGATCTGTGCCGTGGTCAGGTTGAGCCGTCTCATCGACACCAACTCGGACCTGCGGTCCGACGCCGACACCGCCAGGGCGTTGACCGCCGCCAGGACGAGGAACACACCCACGAGCGCGGTGGCCACGGTGCCGAGGTTGTCGATCGCGGCTTCCCGCTCCGAGACGTAGGTCCGGTGAAACCGGCCCGGGGCCTCGACTCCGACATCGCCGGAGATCGTGGCCTCCCCTTTCAGGACAGAACTCCCCGAGCCCCCGTCCGGCCCGCCGGAGACCAGGACGAAGTCGTACCGGCCGCCGGGGACCTCCGGGCTCAGCGTGGAGACCGGCGCGACCAAGCCGTCCTGACCGCCCCCGTCCCGTTCGTAAACAGCCACCACCTGTTGGCGGGAGACCTCTGTGGCGCCGGAGATCCGCATCTCGACCTCGTCTCCCAGCTCCAGGCCTCGGTCCTGTGCGTAAGTGGCACCGACGGCGACACCCTCCCCCGTGTCCACTCCGGAGAGGTCCCCTCCTACCTCACCCAGGTCCAAGACTCTGCTCGCCTCACCGTCGACGAGGGTCAGGCGTGTCGTCTCGCCCGCACGAGCGGGTTCCTTGCTGCCGGCCGCCCGCGCATGGGCCCAGGTCTCCTTGAGCCCGGCCGTCGCGAGGACGCCCTCGACCTCGGCCACCCGGTCCCTCGTCGCCTCGGAAAGACCCGTGTGTTCGTCCCGTACGACGGGGGTGTGGAGCACGTGGTCGGCCTCGAAGCGCTCCAGGGTCTGGTCGGCGTTGTTCAGGGCGAACAGGGGCAGGCCACTCAGCGCCCATCCGGCGATGGCCACTCCCACGGCCAATGGGGCGGCCACACCCGCGAAGCGGCGGTGGTGGAACCGCACGTTCGCGGACGCAAGATGTCCCCCGACACGCGAAATCGCCGCCACGGGGTGACGAAGCGCACGGGAGAAGGCGTGGATGATCCACGAGCCGAGCAGCCCGATCCCGACCATGATCATGATGCCGGCGACCATTCCGTAACTCGCGTACAGCACGGCCGGGACCAGCCCCGCCATCCCCAGAGCCTGCAGGCCGCCGGCCGCGACGAGGAGAAGGCTCCCCAACGACACTTGGAGCCATGTCCGCAGGCGGTGTCTGCTGCGTTCTCCCGACCCGCTCAGGGCGTCACCCGGCCTGATCCGCAGCGCCGACCGCGAAGCCGCCCAGGAGGCGCTCTGAGCGACCAGCACGAGTACGACGGCAGAGGTGAGCAGGGGCCTCACCCCGATGTTCAACGCCAGTACGGGGCTCACGAGGCCGAACTCACGGAACAGTCCGACCATGCCCCAGGCCAGGAAGAGACCGAACGCACAGCCCACGACCGCCGCCACGAGCGAGATCAGCAGGGCCTCGCCCTGGCAGAGCACACGTATCTGTCGGGGTGTGGCACCCACCGCACGCAGCAAGGCGAACTGCGCGGTCCTGCGCCGGACGGAGGTGATCAGTGCACCACCGATCACGACGACGGCCATGAACGCCACGATCCACACGAGCAGCGAAAGAGCCGCTGCGGTGGCGCTGTGGTCGGGCCAGGTGCCCTCCAGCTCGCCTCGATCACCGGCCGAGGCCACGAGGAAGGACTCGGCACCCGGCGGTACGGGCGCGTCCCCCGCCAACCCCTCCGACACAAGATCGTGGACACGTTCCACGATCTCGGCCGCGTCCGTGCCGGGTTGGAGGATCAGACCGGCGGCATCGACGCGATCCTCCCCACGATCGGCCAGGAGCGTCGCCTCCTCGGGGAAGAAGTACAGCGTGTGCTGGTGGTTCAGGTCTCCGTCGTTGTTGTCGGTCGCAAGGCCGACGAGTTCGTAGGTACGTGCGGTACCCGCGACATCGACATCGATCTTGTCACCGATCCCCGCACCGGATGCTTCGGCGAGCGCGTGGTCGAGGACGACCTCGTCCACGGCCCGAGGTTCCACACCCTCCTGTATCCGCATCGGGGTGAGCTGGGCACTGGTCCAGGAGTGGCCGAACTGGGGCCTCTCTTCCTGGTCGAGGACCGGTTCTCCCCCTCCATCCAGGGGAGAGGCCGGGAAGGACAGCTCCGGGATCGCCCTGGCGACCCCTGGTAGCTCCTCCATGGAGCTGATCTGTTCCGTGGTGAGTACACCGTCCTCACCGGCCACCACCACATCGGCATCTGCGTAACGTTCCACCGGGGCCCGGGTCTTGGCGATCGAGTCGTGCAGGACCATGAACGCGCTCAACAGCGCGGCGCCGAGGACGGTCATGACCAAGGCCCCGACGAGCGTTCCCGGTTGTCGCCACAGGATGCGCCAGGCGACCCCGATCATGCCTGCCCCACCAGGACGGTCATGTGCTCGGCCACTTTCCGGGACGTCGGCCAGTCCATGGTGTCGGCGATGGTCCCGTCCACCAAAAACAGCACCTGGTCCGCATAACTCGCAGCCAACGGGTCGTGCGTCACCAGGACGAGTGTCTGCCCGAACTCGTCCACCGCTTCTCTCAGCAAGGTCATGACCTGACGGCTCGACTCGCTGTCCAGGGCTCCGGTCGGTTCGTCCCCGCAGACGAGGTCCGGTCGGTTGATCAGGGCCCGACACAGGGCGACACGTTGTTGTTGGCCTCCGGAGAGTTCGTCGGGCCTGTGGAAGAGGCGGTCCTGGATCCCCGTACGGCGGGTGATCTGCTCCAACCACATCTCGTCACCGGTGCGCCCGGCCAGGCGAAGGGGCAGGGTGATGTTCTCCCGGGCGGTCAAGGCGGGTATCAGGTTGAACTCCTGGAAGACGAAGCCGACGCGTTCCCGACGAACGACGGCCAGTTTGCTTTCCGGGAGTTCTTCCAGACTCGTGTCCCCGAGCCGTACGGTTCCCGCAGTCGGCCGTACGAGCCCCGCCGCGCATTTCAGCAGTGTGCTTTTCCCCGACCCGGAGGGCCCCATGACGGCGGTGAATGTTCTTTGCTCAAAGGTCCAGGTCACATCGCGGAGCGCGGCGACCGTCACATCCCCTTCCCCATAGATTCTGCTCACTCCCGAAAACCCAACCGCACCCATGGAAGAATTCCACGCTCCTCAATATTTTTCGCTTGCCGAAGTGAGGACACACAGGAACAGTAATTTTCGTCTGCATGCGTGGCACTACCCCGGAACCCCCTTTTCGGGGTGGGGCGGGCACTACCCCGAAAGCATCACACCTTTTCGGAAATCACCCCATACTTCCGGTAGCCCTTCCTTGCCATATCCGCCATGCAGAGGGGTACCGCACGGGAGCACGTCGTGGAATCACTTCACCTGACCATTCGAACCGGGCCACGTTCCGGCATCGAAAGAGATTTCTTCGAAACGTCCTCTCGGACGAACCACAACCCCACCGATCTCGTACCGGGGCATGAGGTTTTCCGCTGCCGTGCTCTGTAGCGTGTGGAGCCATGCCCGTCCTGTCACCGCGTTCGGTACTGGCCCGTGTGAGGTCCTGGAGCCGTGAGCACGCGCTCGCCATGGACATGGTCTGGGCGGTGCTCTGGTTCGTCCCGTCGGTCCTGACCTGGCCGTTCAGCACCTCCTCGGTCATCGACACTCTTTTCCACACCTGCCTGGCCGTGGCGTGTTGTGCCGCGCTGGGTGTGCGCCGGGTCCTTCCGCTGACTTCCCTGGCGGTGCTGGCGGTGTTGCTGCTGGGGCAGGTTCTGTGGTTGGGCTGGTTCACGCCCTTGGCAGTGATCTGTGTGTCCATCGCCACCTACACCTCACAGGCGGAGCTCTCCCCGTGGTGGCGGCACGCGATCTTGACCTTCGTCCTCCTCTGCACGGCCTGGGCCGTGCTGTGGGTCCCCGGGGCGGTCTCCTCCTCGGAGGATCTCGGTGTCCGGGTCACTTCCGTGTTGTCGGGGTGGACGTTCGTCCTGCTGTTCGCGGCGCTGGGCACGGTCCGTCGCCACAACCGTGAGGAGGTCGGCCGCCTGATGGAGCACACCCGGCTGTTGGAGGAGCGGCGTGCGCAGGAGCTGCGGTTGGCCGCCCTCGACGAGCGCACACACATCGCCAGGGAGATGCACGACGTCCTCGCGCATTCGCTGAACGTCATCGTCGCCCAGGCCGACGGTGGCCGATACGTGGCACGGACCGACCCGAAACGGGCCGTGGCCGCGTTGGAGACGATCGGACGCGTAGGGCGCGAGTCCTCCCGAGAACTGCATCAACTCCTGGGGATACTGCGCGACGACGAGCAGCGCGAAACCTCCCCCGCCCTCGGGATCGACGACCTTCCCACACTCGTCGAGGAGTACCGCGAGGCGGGGCTCCGGGTCCGCATGGTCCTGGAGGAAGATCCTCCCGAGCGGGGTGAAGCGGAAGAGCCTCCCCCCACCAGTGTCTCCCTGACGATTTATCGACTCGTCCAGGAATCCCTGGCCAACACCCTGAAGCACGCCGGTCCGACCACCGTACGGGTCGATCTGGTCCGCTCACCGGGGCGGATCGTCCTCACCGTGATCAATCCCCTCGACGCCCTTCTCACCGAGATCGACGAAAGGGACACCGGGCACGGTCTGACCGGGATGCGGGAGCGGGTCACCCTGCACGGTGGCACCCTGGAGTCCGGAAGGGACAAGACCACCGCGACGTGGCGGGTCCGTGCCGTCGTTCCCTGGGAGGAAGCATGATCCGAGTGGGACTGGCCGACGACCAACAGCTCTTCACCGCCGGCATGGCGATGGTGATCGACTCCCAGCCCGACATGGCCGTGGCCTGGGAGGCCACCGACGGGGCCGAGGCCGTGACGCGGCAACGCACCGATCCGGTGGACCTGCTGCTCATGGACGTCCAGATGCCGGGCACGGACGGGTTGATCGCCACGCGCACTTTGGTCTCGGCGGGAGAGCGGTGCCGTGTCGTCGTGCTCACCACCTTCGACACCGACGAGTACGTGATCGAGGGGATCGAGGCCGGGGCCGCCGGTTTCCTCCTCAAGAACACACCTCCGGAGGAACTCCTTGCCGCACTTCGTACCGTGCACCGGGGGGATTCGGTGATCTCGGCGAAGTCCACCCGTCGACTGTTGCGGCACGTGCGTCCGTTGCTGGGTGGGCGTTCGGGGCCTTCGGCTCCGCCGGCCCGTGGGACCCTGCGGGCCCTGGAGTCCCTGACACCGCGCGAACGCGAGATCCTCACCGCCATGGCTCGCGGGTACACGAACACGGAGATCTGCGAACTGTTGGTGCTGTCCATGCCGACGGTCAAGACGCACGTCGGCCACGTACTGGCCAAGACCGGGTCGCGGGACCGTGTCCAGGCGGTGTTGTTTGCCTTTCGCACGGGTCTGGTCGACCAGGAGGACCTGCTCCGGGAGGCATGAGCTCCGCCCCCGGTACGAGGGAAGACTTGGTACCGCGGTTCGATGTCCGCCTCGGGTCCTGCGCGGGAGCCTTCTCGTCGGAAGGAGGCTCCTTTGAGTCACATCATCGCCACCGAGGGGTTGACCAAGACCTACGGTGCACGCACCGTCGTGGACGAGCTGGACCTACGGGTCCCCGAAGGCAGCATCTACGGTTTCCTGGGTCCGAACGGGTCGGGCAAGTCCACCACGATGAAGATGTTGCTGTCACTGGTGCGACCCACCAGAGGAAAGATCAACGTCTTGGGACGCCCGGTGAACCGGCACACGCGCCACGACCTGGCCCCGCACATCGGTTCCCTGATCGAGGCCCCACCCGGGTACGGACACCTGACCGGCCGGGAGAACATGGCGATCGTGCGGCGCATGCTCGACCTCACCGATCGGCAGGTGGAGCGGGCGATCACGACGGTGCGTCTGCGAGAACACATGGACAAACCGGTCCGGGCCTACTCCCTGGGGATGAAACAGCGCCTCGGTATCGCCATGGCCCTGGCCCGGGAACCGCGACTGCTCGTCCTGGACGAACCCACCAACGGCCTGGACCCGGCCGGGATCGAGGAGATCCGTGAACTGTTGGTGACCCTGGCCGGGAAGGGCATCACCGTCATGGTCTCCAGTCACCTGATCGAGGAGATCGACCGGACCGCTTCGGTCCTGGGCATCCTCGCCCAGGGAAAGCTCATCTTCCAGGGAACGCGTACGGAATTGTTCGACCGCAGCGTCCCGGACCTGGTCGTGGAGACCCCCGCACCCGAACGCGCCCTCGCCCTGGACGTTCCCGCCGTTCGGGCTCCGGAGGGGCTACGCCTGTCCGGCCTTGGCGAGGACGACACCGCCGCACTGGTGCGGCATCTGGCCCACCACGACGTGCCGATCCACGGGGTGTGGCGGGTTCGTCGGTCTTTGGAAGAGGTCTTCATGGACCTGACCGGACGACGGGGGCTGGTGTGATGCGCACGGCCGAACGTCTCGAACTGAGCAAGATGCGCAGGCTGCGGGTGGTGCCGATGTGCGTGGTCATGGTCGCCGCGATCGTCGCGCTGACCGCCACCCACTTGGGGTCGGAGTCCGCGCGGGCCGGGTTCGCCGATCCCGCGGCCCAACCCTGGGAACAGCTCCTTCTGAACTACGTGATGGCCGCGGCGATGACCTCCCCCGTTCTGGTCGCGGTGCTCGCCGGACGACAGGTCGACATCGAGCACCAAGGGCAGGGGTGGACCCTGGCCCGGGTGGCGGGTCTGGGACCGGGGCGGGTGTGTCGGGCCAAGGCCACCGTCCTCGGGACGCTCCTGGTCCTGGTGGTCCTCGTGCAGACCGTGTTGCTCGTCGGTGCGGGGTTGTTGGCCGGGATCGAGGTCGCGTTCCCGCTCGGCCTGTGGGTGCGGTACGCACTCGCCCTCGCCCTGGCGGACCTGGCACTGTTGTGTGTGCACCTGTGGCTGTCGGCCCGGATCGACAACCAGCTCGTCGGGGTGGGCGTGGGCCTGCTCGGCGCGTTCTACGCGGTGTTCTCCCTGCTGACGCCGCCGGCCGTGGCCTACGTGCTGCCGTGGGGGTACTACGCGGCCATTTCACCGGTGGCCACCGGTGACGGTGGTCGGCTGGTCGAGGCAACCCCCGTATATTCGCTGTTGGTCCTGTTCCTGACCGTGGTGGTGGTGCTGTTCGTCCTGGCATGTCGCCGCTTCGACCGGGCCGAGGGAGGACCGGCATGATCGTCGCCGAGCTCACCAAACTACGCCGCTCCTCCCTGTGGATCATCGCAGCCGTACTGCCGGTGCTCGCGGTCGTCACGGGGACCGTGAACTACGGCAACAACCAGGGCATGTTGTCCTCTGGGTGGGTGCCCTTCTGGTCGCAGGTCGTGCTGTTCTACGGGATGTTGTTCATGTCGATGGGCGTGGCGGTTCTGGCTTCTGCCGCCTGGCGCATGGAGCACCGGGGCCACAACTGGAACCTGCTGTTGACCACCCCTGCACACCCGTCGACGATCACGGGGGTCAAGATCGTGGCGCTCATCGCGATGGTCGCCGTCATGCAGGCGGTCCTGCTCGTCCTGGTATTTCTGCTCGGGACGTTCTTCCTGGGTCTGGACGGCCCTCTTCCGTGGGAGCAGGTGGCCGTGTCCCTGCTGGCGGTGGTGGCCGCCATGCCGGTGGTGGCCCTGCAGTCACTGCTGTCGATGCTGACCCGGTCCTTCGTCGCACCGGTCGCCCTCGGCCTGTTGGGGTGCGCGATCGGGGTGGGGGTCCTCCTCGGAGGTGGTGGCGGGATGCTGTCCTACCTGGTGCCGCAGTCCCTGGTCACTTCGGCGCTGTTCCTGGGGAACTCCGCGGTGTCCGATTCCGCCGGTCTCGACGTGTCCGTGGTGGTGGGGATCGTGTTCGCGGCGGTGGCTCTGACCGGGGTGCTCTGGGCATTGTCGGCGGCTCTGTTGACCCGACGGGAGGCACACTGAAGGGTCGGCCGGTGCCCCGGACGATGGTCCGGGGCACCGGTTCACAACCGGGGGTCGACCGGTTCGGTCTCCAGGGCCAGGAGCGCGAACACCGGTTCGTGGACCCGCCAGAGCGGTTCCTTGCGGGCGTGCCGGGCCAGGGACTCCAGACCGAGCTTGTGTTCACGCATGGCGAGTCCCCTCTTACGGCCGAGGTTGCGTTCCTTGAGCGCCTCGAGGCGTTCGGGGTAATCGGCCCCGTAGATGATCCTCAGGTACTCCGGACCGCGTACCTTCAACCCCGGTAGGGCCAGACTCTTACGGCCACGTGCGCGAGCACCCAACAGCGGTTTGACGACCATTCCTTCACCACCCTCGGACACCAGGTCGGTCCACCAGTCCGTCGCGGCCTCGCACGCGGCCGGGTCCGTGGTGTCCACGACCAGGTGGCGGGTGGGGTGGATCAGTTCCGAGGCCTCGGTGAGACGTTCGGCGATCGCCATGTGCCACACGTGGTCGGCCTCGGTGTACTCCCGGCCTTCGGAAGCAAGGACGGTGAACGGCGCGAACCGCAGGCCGGTGATGCCGTCGGTGTCCCAGGAGTAGCGCCGGTAAACGTGGCTGAACTCCTCCATCTGGTCGGTGCGCCGCGCCACGAGCGACTTGAGGCGGTCCACGTCCATGCCGCGCGCTGCGGCCGAGGCCAACGCCCGACCCGCGGCGGGCAGGGCGGATCGGGCCGCCGCACCGACGGAGGCGTACTGGTCCCGGATCAGCGTGCGTGCCTTGGCCGACCAGGGCATCAGCTCACCGTCCAACGCGACCCAGTCGGTACCGAGCCGGTCCCACAGGCCGGCGTCGGTGACGGCCTGCCGGAGCTGGTCGATCAGCTCTGTCTGCAGCCCCGGGTCGGAGAAGAACGGTCTGCCGGTGCGGGTGAAGACCATGCCGAGCTCACCCGGGACGAACCTGCGTTCGGCCGCCGCCGCGTCGCGACACAGTACCGCCACGGCCCGGGACCCCATGTGCTTTTCCTGGCACATGACCTGGCCGACACCAGAACCCAGGTAGGAGGTGAACGCCTCGGCCGGGTGTTCCAACAGGGACGGGTCGGCCGCGGTCGGTGCCGGTGCCATGGTCGCCGGCAGGTGAAGGAGCCAACGCGGGTCGACCGCGAACCGGCTCATGACCTCCAGGGCGGCCAAAGTGTTGCCCGGGTCGGTGCGTACGACCCCGTCGGGGGTGTCCACGAACAATCCGGGGCGGGGCCCGCCGATACCGACGTCGGTGATGTTCACGGCGGCCGGGGCACGGTGTTCGAGCTCGGACGGCGCGGTGTCGGCCGTCGGGCGTACCGGCTCGTACCAGGTGCGCTCGGCCGCGACGTCCACGATCTCGCGTTCGGGATAGCGCAGTGCGGTGAGACGGCCCCCGAAGACACAGCCGGTGTCCAGGCAAAGAGTGTTGTTGATCCACTCGGCCTTGTCGATGGGCGTGTGTCCGTAGACCACCGCGGCCCTGCCTCGGTAGTCACGGGCCCAGGGCAGACGTATCGGTAGCCCGTACTCGTCGGTCTCCCCCGTGGTGTCTCCGTACAGGGCGAAGGAGCGCACCCTCCCGGAGGCCCGCATGTGGTACTCCTCCTTCAGCCCGGCGTGGGCCACGACGAGTTCGCCGTCGTCGAGCACGAGGTGACTGACCAGCCCGTCACAGAAGGCAAGGACCTGCTCCCGGAAGGTGTCGGTTTCCTGGTCGAGCTGCTCCAGGGTTTCGCCGAGGCCGTGGCTGACCCGGACCGTGGCGCCCTTGAGCGCTCGGACGAGTTTGTTCTCGTGGTTGCCGGGCACGCACAGGGCGTTTCCGGCCTCGACCATGCCCATGACCAGGCGAAGCACACCGGGGCTGTCGGGGCCACGGTCGACGAGGTCGCCGACGAACACGGCGGTGCGTCCCTCGGGGTGGTGCGCGTCGACGGGGCGGCCCTGATCGTCCCGGGTGAGGGCGTACCCGAGGTCGTCGAGGAGTGTCTCCAGCTCGCTTCGGCAGCCGTGCACGTCACCGATGATGTCGAACGGCCCGTGGAGCTCCCGCTTGTCGGGCCAGGGGCGTTCCAGTTCGATGACGGCACGGTCGATCTCCTCCTGTCCCCGCAGGACGTGCACCTTGCGGATGCCTTCACGTTGCAGACGTTTCAGGCTCCCCTTGAGGTCTCGTCGCTGCCTGTGGATCACGTGGTCGCCGAAGTTGCGTTCGGTGCGTTGCCGGTTGCGTTCGACGGCCACGGCCGCGGGCACATCGAGGACGATCGCCGTGGTCAGGACGTTGTTGTCCTTGGCCACACGGACAAGTTCCTCTCGAGCCCTGCGTTGGACGTTGGTGGCGTCCACGACGGTGAGCAGACCACGCCGCAGACGGACGTCGATGATGGTGCGCATCAGGGCGAAGGCGTCGGAGGAGGCGCTCTGGTCGTTGGGGTCGTCGCTGACCATGCCCCGGCACTCGTCGGAGCCGATGACCTGGGTGGGCAGGAAGTGTTGGGCGGCGAAGGTGGACTTGCCGGCCCCGGAGACCCCGACCAGGAGGACAAGTCCCATCCGAGGCACGCCGAGCACACGGGACACGTCGGTCTCGGTCTTCTCTGTCGCGCTCATTTGGTGAAAACCCCCATCTGGGTCGGAGCGCCGGTGTCGGGTTCCTCTTCTCCCACCGGCAGGTGACGGACCTGGTAGCCGTGGGTGTCGGCGACCCGATCGGCCCAACGGGCGAACTCGGCACGGGTCCACTCGAAACGGTGGTCGCTGTGCCGAAAGGCCCCTTCTTCCAGTCCCTCGTAGTGCGTGTTGTATTCGGCGTTGGGTGTGGTGATGACGACGACGCGTGGGGCGGCCCCGGAGAACACGACGTCCTCCATGGCGGCCAGCCGGGAGGGGTCGATGTGTTCGACGACCTCCATGAGTACGGCGGCGTCATGATCGGCGAAACGCCGGTCCCGGTACAGGACCGAACCGACGAACAGGTCGGGGCGGGGCCGTTGCCCGTCCGTGGTGGATTGCTCCTCGAACAGATCCGTCCGGTGTCCCTTCCCGGACGGTGCACAACCCCGGCAGGTCGCCCGGTGGGCGTGTTCGAGGCTGTCGATGTCGACGTCCACGCCACTGACCCGTCCCAAGGTGGGTTCCTTGACCAGGCTCTCCAGGAGTTTGCCGCCACCACAGCCCAGATCGATGACGCTGCCGACCCGTTCGGCGTTCAGCACGGCCAGGACCGCACCGACCCGCTGTTCGGCCAGGTCGGCCCCGCGTTCCTCCAGGTGTGGTGTGGTGGAGGACTCCTCCACCGCCGGGTCGTCGGCCTCGCCCTCAGGGGTGTCATCCACTTCCATGAGGCGCCCGAGTGCGGTGCGCACGTAACGTTCACGCCGGTCGAGATAGCGGCGGGTGATCCACGTGCGCTCTGGATGTTCGGCGAGCCACCCGTGCCCGTCCTCGTCGTCGACTCCCCCGGCGCGCAGCAGTTTGTCGACCTCGGTCTCGTCCATCCAGTAGTGCTTCTTGCTGCTGTCCATGGCGGGCAGCAGCACGTACAGGTGGCTGAGGGCATCCGACAGGCGCAAGGTTCCGGTGAGGGTGAGGGAAAGGTAGTGGGAGTCGCCCCAGCCCGGAAGTTCTGGGTCGAGCGGTACCGGTTCGGCGCGGACCCGCCAACCGAGCGGTTCGAACAGTGCCCGGGCCTTTTCGGGGCCGGGTCGGCAGGGTACCGCAGGCAGGCTCAGTTCCAGCGGGATCGGGGTACGAGCCAGTTCGGGGCGTTGTGCGCATCGGCCGCGCAGCGCTGTGCGCAGAACCTGACCCAGCGCCACGGTGAACAGTGAAGAGGTCGCGTAGGGCCGGTCGTTGACGTACTGGGCGAGCGAGAAGTCGGGGGTGCGTACGGACGCACGCGTGCGCAACAACGACTGCGGGTCCACCTCCAGCAGAAGGGCCGCCGTACAGCGTTCCTCTGTGGCCTCGGGATAGAACACGTGGGCCGTTCCGAAGGACTGCTCGAAACTTTGCACCTTGTCCGGGTGCTTGTGCAGCAGAAAGCCGAGGTCCGTGGCAGGGGCGGTCGAAGAGGCTGTGGTCGTGATCGTCAGTAGCACATACCCAGGGTCTCCGACGTGCTCATGGACGGACAAGCCATTTTCCCGGGCATGGCGGGGGGATGTTCTTCGAGGGCTTCCGGGTGGGGAGGAGCTCGCAATGGTGTCGAAGCGCGATCTAGTCGATCTCGTCCACCCAGGAGGTCTCGTGAGCCGTGGGGTCCACCCCGAGTTCGGACATGGCGTGGGCGGCCTCCGCGCGGGGCGCACCGAAGAAGGACCACGGAAGGTCACAGGTGAATCGGCCGACGGCGTTCAAGTGCCAACGCGCGGCATCGGACATGCCCGCCCGATGGAATGCCCATCCGAAGAGGTGATGGGCCTGGATGTCCCGCACGTGCGGCACGGCGTGCTCCGCCCAGTGCCGTGCGGCCTCGAACAACTCCTGGGCGGGTTCACCGTGCAGGCGGCCCAGGCTCATGTGCGCCATGTGGTTGCTCTTTCCCTCGGCGACCAGGCGTTTTTGTTCCCCGCGCAGGAACTCGGCGTGGGCCAGGGCCAGGACGGAAGGCAACGGGCTGCCCTCGGGGGAGATGTCCGCGGCGGCCCCGGCCGAGGCGAACATCTCCTCGACGGAACCGCCACGGGTTGCCGAGAGCGTACGCACCCGGGTCATGTGCGCAGGGAGCAGGTCGGGAACACGCGCGCTGATCTCACGCCACAACCGGTCCTTCTCGTCACGGTCGGCACCGAGTCCCATCGCGATGGTCTGGAGCGTCACCCAGGGCGCGACGTCGTCGGGGCGTGTCCGAAGGGCCCCGTTCAAAGGGATGCGTGCCTCGGCAAGGGCGGCCTCGAACCCCTTCCTGTCGGCCGCTGTGGCACCGGGGTTGCGTAGGGCCCGCGCCAGCAGGGCGTTTCCGAGCCAGAGCAGAACATCGGCCTCGTCCCCACCCTCCGCGGCGAGCCCGGCGACCTCACCGGGGGTGTCGATCGCGGCCCGGCCCAGCGCCTCGACCACGTACACGCGCGCCTCGGGATCCTCCCGGGTGTCCTCGAGCAGGGTGAGGCCCGCGCGCAGATCTCCCTGGCGCACGGACTCGCACCCGGCTCGGGTGAGCGGATCGGTGCCGTAACCGGCGGGGACGAGCAGGGCCTCTTTGTCGGTGCCACGCAGCACCCTTTTCGGATTCCAGCCGAAACGCCACATGACAACCGAGCCTAGTGGCCCTTCCCCGTGGTCCCGACCGTGCCCAAGTCCTCAGTTCTTACTGATGGGCGCCTCCGGGACGATCTCCGGGGAGCCGTGCTGGGCGGCGTCGGCCTCCCGGTCGGTGTCCTGTTCCTGAGCGGCGCGTTCGGCCTCGATGCCCTTCCGGTAGTACTCGACCTCGCGTTCGACCTGCTCCTTCGACCAGCCCAGCGGCTCGGCCATCAGCTCCGCCGCCTCCTGGGCCGCCGCGATCCCCCGGTCCCACGTCTCGAAGGAGATACGAGTACGGCGTGCGAGCACGTCGTCCAGGTGGCGGGCCCCCTCGGCCTCGACGGCGTACAGGACTTCGGCACGCAGGTAGTCCTGGGCGGCTTCCAGCGGACGTCCCAGATCGGGGTGTTGCTGGATCAGATCGAGCAGGTCACGCACCGAGGAACCGTATCTGCGCAGCAGATGGGAGATGCGTGAGATGTGCAGCCCGGTGTTCCGGGCCATCGTGTGCCGCTGATTGGTCAACGCCGCGTAGCCGTCCGCCCCGACCAGGGGCAGGCGGTCGGTGACCGACTCCGGTACACCCCCGCCGAGTCCGTGCGCGACCGCGTCCACCGCGTCCTTGGCCATGACACGGTAGGTGGTGTACTTTCCGCCGGCGATGAGTACCAGACCCGGCACGGGATGGGCGACGGTGTGCTCACGGGACAGCTTGGAGGTCTCGTCCGACTCCCCCGACAGGAGGGGCCGTAGCCCCGCGTACACGCCCTCGACGTCGTCCCGCCCCAAGGGGGTACGCAAGACCTGGTTGATGTGGTCGAGCACGTAGTCGATGTCGGTCCGGCTGGCCGCCGGGTGGGCCTTGTCGAGGTCCCAAGCGGTGTCGGTGGTACCGATGATCCAGTGGCGGCCCCACGGGATGACGAACAGGACGCTCTTCTCCGTGCGCAGGATCATCCCGGAAGAAGACTGGATACGGTCGCGTGGCACCACCAGGTGGATCCCCTTGGAGGCGCTCACGTGGATCTGGCCGCGTCCACCCACCATCTCCTGGATCTCGTCGGTCCAGACCCCCGTGGCGTTGACCACCTGACGAGCACGGACCTGTCGTTGCCCACCGTTCTCCAGATCGGTGACGGTGGCCCCGACCACGTGTTCTCCCTCCCTCAGGAAACCGACCGCCTGGGAGCGGGAGGCAACGTGTGCACCCAGCCCCGCGGCGGTGCGCAACACGGTGGTGACGAAACGGGCATCGTCCACCTGCGCGTCCCAGTACTGGACCGCACCGGTCAATGCGTCGCGTTTGAGCGCGGGAAAGACCCGTAGCGCACCGGACCGGGTCAGGTGCCGGTGTGCGGGCAGACCACGGTTGTTGCGGGAGGTCATGGCAAGGGTGTCGTAGAGCGTCACCCCGGCTCCGATGTAGAAACGCTCCCAGTGGTGTGCGAACGGGAACAAGAACGGCACCGGCCGCACCAGGTGCGGTGCGATGGTGGTGAGCAACAGTCCGCGTTCGTGCAACGCCTCACGGACCAGTTCGAAGTCGAACTGCTCGAGGTAACGCAGACCGCCGTGGATGAGTTTGCTGGACCTGCTGGAGGTACCGGAGGCGAAGTCACGTGCCTCGATCAGCCCCGTCGACAGCCCACGGGAAACCGCGTCCAGTGCGATACCCGCACCGACGATGCCACCTCCGACGACGAGGACGTCGAGTTCTTCCTCGGCCATCGACGCCAGCGCATCGGCTCGCCCCTTCGGTCCCAGCCATGTGGTCGCCATACGGTGGTCCCCCTCCATCTCGATGGTTCTCCTCCCAGGCGCATACCCGCCAGGAGCCGTGTCCATCGAATCAGTCGGTCCCGAACCGGTCGGGGACGGGTGCCGGAGCTTCCCTTCCCGCGTCGGTGTCAGGAAAGATCGGCGTAGGCGTGCGCGTAGGCGAGCACGTCGGTGACATAGGTCCCGGAACGGTTGTATGCAAGGACGGCCGATTCCCAGTCCTCGACGGTGGTCAGGTCCCGTTCGTCCGCGCACAGGTAACGGGCCGCGGACAACGCCGCGTCGTCGATGTTGTGCGGGTCGGGGGTGCCCCCCTCGAGGGATTCCCCCCACCGGGCCCAGGTGGTGGGGATGAACTGCATGGGGCCGATGGCCCGGTCCCACTCGGTGTCACCGTCGAGTTCACCGCCGTCCGTGTCGGGAAGAGCCTGGGTGTCGTTGCTCCCGTCCAGCGGGATGCCGATGATGTCGACGGTCGTGGTCCCGTCCTCGGCGATCTCACCCCCGGCGTAGGTTCCGTGTCGGGACTCCACGTATCCGATACCCGCCAGTGTGGTCCAGGACAGTTGGCAGGCGGGCAGGTCCTCGGCCAGGACGAGTTGGGCCGCTGCGTAGCCGAACAGTGCCCGGCGGGGCACGTCCGTGGCCTCGGAGACCTCGTCGAGCCATGGGTCGGAGGGGCGCGGTACCGCGTCGGGGGTGTGTTGCTCATCGGCACTTGCACCCTCGGGGTCGTCCTCCTGGGCGGTGACCCGGGAGTTGTCCGGGGGCCCGTCGAGTTCGTCGTGCGCAGGGGTGCGGACCGTGCCGTCGGAGGGTTCCGAGGAAGCGCTCACAGGAGGTTCCCAGTTGCCGACCGCGGTGGAGATCCGGTTGGCGACGAACACCACTCCGGTGGTGATCATCAGGCACACCGCGAGGGTGATGCATGTCGCCACCACCTGGCCTCTGCGTTTGCGGCCGGTCACGGACCCGCTCTCACCCATGTTCGCCTTCCGTCGGAAGCTTCACACCCCGCGCAAGAACGGGGGCCGGGCCCCGTGGGACGGTCCCGGCCCTCGGGAAAGTTCTACCGGTGCGGGTTGACCACGACCTCGACCCTTTGGAATTCCTTGAGGTCGGAGTAACCGGCCGTGGCCATGGTACGGCGCAGTGCACCCATGAGGTTCATGGAGCCGTCACTGGTGTGGGCGGGGCCGTGCAGGATCGACCTCAAGTCGCCGATCGTGCCGACATCCACCCGCTCACCACGCGGCAGCTCGTGGTGGTGCGCTTCGCTGCCCCAGTGGTAACCACCCCCGGGAGCCTCTTCGGCGCGGGCCAGGGGAGAGCCGATCATCACGGCATCGGCCCCGCAGGCCAGGGATTTGGCGATGTCCCCGCTGCTGGTCATGCCGCCGTCGGCGATGACGTGTACGTAACGGCCACCGGACTCGTCGAGGTAGTCGCGGCGGGCAGCGGCCACGTCACCGATGGCGCTGGCCATCGGCACGGCCACACCCAGCACGGAGCGTGTGGTGTGGCCCGAACCACCACCGAAACCGACCAGGACACCCGCGGCGCCGGTACGCATCAGGTGCAGGGCGGCGGTGTAGGTGGCGCAACCACCGACCACCACCGGCACATCGAGGTCGTGGATGAACTGCTTGAGGTTGAGCGGTTCGGCACGGCCGGAGACGTGCTCGGCCGAGACCGTGGTGCCCCGGATCACGAAGATGTCCACACCGGCGTCGACGACCGTCCTGTGGTACTGGGCGGTGCGTTGGGGGGACAACCGTGCGGCCGTGACCAGACCGGCGCTGCGGATCTCCTCGATCCGGCGTCCGATCAGCTCTTCCTGGATCGGAGCGGCGTAGATTTCCTGGAGGCGCTTGGTGGCCGCCTCGTCCTCGAGTTCACGGATTTCCTGGAGCAACGGCTCCGGGTCTTCGTACCGGGTCCAGAGCCCCTCCAGGTCCAACACTCCCAGGCCGCCCTGCTGACCGACGGCCACGACCGTCTGGGGAGAGGAGACGCTGTCCATGGGGCTGACCACCAGCGGCGTCTCGAACCTGTAGGCATCGATCTGCCAGGCGATCGACACCTCCTCCGGATCGCGCGTACGTCGGGCGGGCACGATCCCGATCTCGTCGAGCTCGTAGGCCCGGCGCCCGTTCTTGCCCAGCCCGATCTCCACCTGAGCCAACGCTTCGATTCCCCTCGCTCGAGTCCGTTCCGACCACCCGGGACGGGTGCGCCACACGGAAGTCTAGTTGCCTCGAGTTCCGTGGACGCCCCGCCCGGTCCGATGACTTCGTGCGGTCACCAACGAGCGCCGATATCGGAATGGTCGGCGGGCACGAGGTAGTCGGAGGAGGGGATGGATCCGTCCGACGATCGGGGGCCGTTGATCGTGGAGGGGTCGGTGGAGAGCAGGTCGTCCGTGGTGATGGGGGTGTCCAGGTTCCAGGAGTTTCCGGTGTTCTCGCCCTCTCCCGGCTGGACGTCGGTCTCGTTGTCGAGGGCCAGGTTGTCGGTGAGGGAGCCGCTGGATCCGTCCAGTTCGAAGCCGTCGACGGCGTTGTCGTAGGCGGTGCTGGAGTCGATGCTCACTGCACCGTGGTTTCCGTTGTCGGTGTATCCATCGGCTGCGTTGTCCCAAGCCGCTGTGTTGTGGAGTTCGTGGGCCACGTGTGGGGCCGGGTCTCCCCCGCCGAGTTTGAATCCGTTGCCGTCACCCGAGAAATCGGGCAGGTCCCACCGATTGAAACCGTTGCCGTGGACGAGGGAGTCGACGATGGTGATGGGGTCCTCGAACTCCCAGGCGTCGAAACCGTCGTCGGCGTTGTCCCAGAGCCGTGCGCCTCGAACGACGTTCCCGGTACCCGAGCCCTCCTTGATCGCCAGGCCGTCGGCGCTCTCCCCGTTCTTGCGGGGGTCTCTGTTTCCGTAGCTGTCCAGGTTGAGGACGAGGTTGTCGGAGGACTCCCCCTGCAGCTGGAAACCGCTTTCATAGTTTTCCCGCGTCACCAGGTCGGAGAACACATTGTCATCGCAGCCGTCGCAGTAGTAGCCGTAGGGGCCGTTGATCAACTCCAGCCCGTTCACGACCCAGTGGGACGCCTCTTGGTGGATGGTGCCGCGTTCGTCCCGCGGGATGTCGCCACCAATCGGCGTGGAACTGGCCGGCAGGTCCTGCCCGTCGATGATCACGCGTTCGCCCTCGTGGGCGGTGAGGGTGATGGGCTCGTCGGATGTTCCACTGGTGTCGATCGTGATGTTCTGGTCGTCGAGAGCGTAGGTGCCGCCGCGGACGGAGATCACATCACCGGGTTCGGCCAGGTCCACTGCATGTTGCACGGTGGCGAAGGGGTCGTCGAGGCTTCCGGCGGCGGAGTCGTCCCCGTCGGGGGCCACGACCAGGGTGGGTTCGAGGTCCGGGGCCACCTCGTCCGATGCCCCCGCAGATGCGGGTGCAAGGGCGGCCACTGTCGTGGCCGAGAGCAAGGACACGAGAAGACGAGCGGGTTCTTTCATCGCGAAGGCTCCACAAGAAGGGGGTAAGCGCTTTCCAAAAGAGCGTAGGCCTCCCCCACCAAAGACACAAGGGAGACCGGCACCACAAAATCCCGCAACCGCACCCAAAGGTCGAAGAAGCCCCCGGTCGAGCCGAGAGCGGGCCGGGCGGACTACCGGGCGTTGTAGTTGGGCGCCTCGACGGTCATCTTGATGTCGTGCGGGTGGCTCTCACGCAGACCGGCGGGGGTGACGCGCATCAGCTGACCACGTTCCCGCAGCTC
This sequence comes from Candidatus Nocardiopsis merdipullorum, assembly GCA_019115445.1. Taxonomy (GTDB): domain Bacteria; phylum Actinomycetota; class Actinomycetes; order Streptosporangiales; family Streptosporangiaceae; genus Nocardiopsis; species Nocardiopsis merdipullorum. The sequence continues at coordinate 11,716 of DXDP01000365.1, read as the reverse complement.
TGCCACGGTCCGGGTGCCTGCGTACCACATGGACTGGTGAAGCCCTCCGACGAGCTGGTGGGCCACTGCCGAGAGCGGTCCACGGAAAGGTACCTGGCCCTCGATGCCCTCGGGGATGAGCTTGTCCTCGGAAGCGACCTCGGCCTGGGCGTAACGGTCCTTGGAGAAGGAGCGGCCACGCATCGCACCGAGAGAACCCATACCGCGGTAGGCCTTGAACTGCTTGCCATTGATGAAGATCAGTTCGCCGGGGCTTTCCTCCACTCCGGCGAGAAGACTGCCGAGCATGACGGTACTGGCCCCGGCGACCATGGCCTTGGCGATCTCACCCGAGTACTGCAGACCACCGTCGGCGATGAGCGGCACCTCCGCCGGTCCACAGGCCTTGGCCGCCTCGAAAATGGCGGTGACCTGGGGGGCACCGATCCCGGCGACCACACGCGTGGTGCAGATGGAACCGGGACCGATCCCGACCTTGACCGCGTCCGCCCCGGCGTCGATGAGCAGTTGGGCACCGGACCGGGTGGCGACGTTGCCCGCGATCACGTCGGCCTCGGAGTTGGCCTTGAGTTTGGCGACCATGTCGGCCGGTCCCGCGGAGTGACCGTGTGCGGTGTCCACCACGAGGAAGTCGGCCCCGGCCTCCACCAGCAGCCTGGCGCGTTCCTCCGCATCCACTCCCACGCCGACGGCACCGCCGACGACCAGGCGTCCGTCCGCGTCCTTGGTGGCGTCGGGGAACTGCTCGCTCTTGATGAAGTCCTTGACGGTGATCAGGCCGCGCAAGCGCTCGTCGGCGTCGACGAGGGGAAGTTTTTCCACTTTGTGTCGGCGCAGCAGCTCGAAAGCGTGATCGCGGGCGACACCGACAGGTGCGGTGACCAGGTTCTCGGTGGTCATGACATCGCGGACCAGTCGAGAACGGTCGCTTTCGAAACGCATGTCGCGGTTGGTGACGATACCCACGAGGCGGCCCTGCCCGTCGGTGACCGGTACACCGGAGATCCGGTAACGGGCGCACAGGCGTTCCACTTCGGCGAGGGTGTCCTCGGGGCGACAGGTGACCGGGTCGGTGACCATGCCTGCTTCGGAACGTTTGACGAGATCGATCTGGGCGGCCTGCTCCTCGGCGGACAGGTTGCGGTGGAGCACACCCGCCCCACCCTGGCGAGCCATCGCCACGGCCATCCGCGCCTCGGTGACCGTGTCCATGGCCGCCGACAGCAGTGGAATGCGCAGCGTGATGTTACGGGACAGCTGCGTGACGGTGTCGATGTCCCCGAGCTGAATGTCGGAATAGGCCGGAACGAGGAGCACATCGTCGTAGGTCAGCCCCGGCGGGAGCAGTTTTCCCCCGTGATCGTCGAATTCCTGGCCCATGACACAACCTCCGCCTCAACCGACACACCGCACGGTTTCGCCTGAACGTGTCGTCTCATCCTAGGTCGTCATCACGCTCTTTCCGGGGGTAATGCGCTGTTCGACCGATCACCCCGGCAAAAAGTGAGCGTTGTCACGGACCCTTGCCGGGTTCGGCCGGACAAAACCTGCTCACGGGCGGTGCGCCAGAAGCCCCAGGCGGCAATACCCGTTCACCACGCGAGGGCGGGAAGGGCAGACTTTGCGGGGACGCATCCGACGGTGTTGCTCAAGGAACGAAGCGCTTCGCCACGGCCACCTTCCGAAGCCGAGCAATAGCTCGGTGCTGGGCAACCCGTACCGCTCCTGCCGACATCCCAAGGACATGTCCTGTCTCATCCGCTGTCAATCCGACGAGCACCCGCATCACCAGCAGCTTGCGCTGCCGGTCGGGCAACTCGTCGAGTAGTTCCCTGGCTCGCTGAGCCTCACTCTTTCGCACGGCCGACTCTTCCGGACCCGGCCCGTCGTCGGGGCGTTCGGGCATCGCGTCGACCGGCACGAGTTCCACTCTGCCCGCGACGCGCAAGGTGTCGGCGACCTTGTGGGCGGCGATACCGAAGACGAAGGAGATGAAGGGTCGACCTCGGTCCTCGTACCGGGGCAGGGCCGTGAGCAGGGCTATACACACTTCCTGCGTCACGTCGTCGGAGTGATGCGCAAGCCCGGAGACCCGTGCCAGTCTGGAGCGACAATAGCGGAACACCATGGGCCAGATCTCGCGCAGGAGTGAGTCCACGGCCCCGTCGTCCCCTTGGACGGCGAGTGAGCCCAGATGGTTCAAGCCGGCCTCACGCGCGCCAGGGTCCGCTTCCCCTTGCGTTCCTGGCCGCTGCGCGGTGACGCCCCCCGGGGCGCTTGTATCCGTCACGTTACGAATGATGCCCCCGTCTGAGGACCGAGCCTCCCCAATCAACAACTACAGAGTGGTTACGTTTTGGGAAAATCACCCGAAAACACCCTACCCGACCATCCGAGAAATGAATCTCGCATGATAAGGCAAGGGCGGAGCGCACACGCGCTCCGCCCTCGAACTGCGACACTCCTCACAACTCAGGCTCACTGAGCGTGATCGTCGTCCTCTTCCTCTTCAGGCTTGTCCACGACCAGCGCTTCGGTGGTCAGCAGCATGCCCGCGATGGAGGAGGCGTTCTCCACGGCCGAGCGGGTGACCTTGACCGGGTCGATGATGCCCTGAGCGGCCAGGTCGCCGTAGGCACCGTTGGATGCGTCGTAGCCGTGACCGACCTCCAACTCGGAGATGTGGTGGGTGACCACGTAACCCTCGGCACCGGCGTTCTCGGCGATCCAGCGGGCGGGCTCCGTCAAAGCGCTGCGGACGATCGACACACCGGTCTTCTCGTCGTCCTCCAGACCCAGGTCACCCAAGGCGGTGGAGGCGTGCACCAGGGAAGTACCGCCACCGGCGACGATTCCCTCCTCGATGGCCGCACGGGTCGCCGAGATGGCGTCCTCCAGGCGGTGCTTCTTCTCCTTGAGCTCGACCTCGGTGGCGGCACCGACCCGCAGGACGGACACACCTCCGGCGAGCTTGGCAAGACGCTCCTGGAGCTTCTCCCGATCCCAGTCGGAGTCGCTGGCCTCGATCTCGTTGCGGATCTGACGAATGCGGTCCTCGACCTCGGCCTGCTCACCGGCACCGTCCACGATGGTGGTGGTGTCCTTGGTGATGGTGATACGACGCGCGCTGCCCAGGACCTCGACCTCGGCGTTCTCCAGGGTCAGACCAACCTCTTCGGCGATGACCTGACCACCGGTCAGAACGGCGATGTCCTGGAGCATGGCCTTGCGACGCTCACCGAAACCGGGCGCCTTGACGGCGGCGGCGTTGAGCGTGCCACGGATCTTGTTGAGCACCAAGGCACCCAGGGCGTCGCCCTCGATGTCCTCGGCGATGATCAGCAGCGGCTTCTTGCTCTGCAGGACCTTCTCCAGCAAGGGGAGCAGCTCGTTGAGGTTGCTGATCTTGCCCTGGTGGATCAGGATCAGCGCGTCCTCCAGCACTGCTTCCTGACGGTCTCCGTCGGTGACGAAGTAGGGCGAGATGTACCCCTTGTCGAACTGCATCCCCTCGGTGAAGTCGAGGTCGAGCCCGAACGTGGGGGACTCCTCGACGGTGATGACACCGTCCTTGCCGACCTTGTCGAAGGCCTCGGCGATGAGCTCACCGATCTGGGCGTCCTGCGCGGAGTTGGTCGCCACGTAGGCGATGTCCTCGCGCTCCTCGATCGGCACCGCACGCTCGACCAGGGTCTTGGCCACCTGCTCGGCAGCTGCCTCGATGCCCCTCTTCAGGGCCACCGGGGAGGCACCGGCGGCGACACTGCGCAGCCCTTCCCGAACGAGCGCCTGGGCGAGCACGGTAGCGGTGGTGGTCCCATCACCTGCGGCGTCGTTGGTCTTGGTGGCCACCTCCTTGACCAGCTGGGCACCCAGGTCCTCGTAGGGGTCGTCCAGCTCGATCTCACGGGCGACGGTCACACCGTCGTTCGTGATGGTGGGGGCACCGAACTTCTTGTCGATGACGACGTTGCGGCCACGCGGGCCGAGTGTGACCTTGACCGTGTCGGCAAGGTGGTTCACACCGCGCTCAAGGGCACGGCGGGCGTCGTCCTCGAACTCCAGGATTTTCGGCATTCTTGATGCTTCCTCTGACGTGGTGGAAAAAGAGCATCCCGCCCCGCCCGGCAGTGCGCCGACCGGATGCGGGATGCGGATGATTCACAGTCCCGGGGACCTCGTCGAGAGCTACTTCTCGACGACCGCGAGGATGTCGCGGGCGGAGAGCACCAGGTATTCCTCGGAGTCGTACTTGACTTCGGTGCCGCCGTACTTGCTGTACAGAACGACGTCGCCCACCTTCACGTCCATCGGGATGCGCTTGTCGCCCTCGTCGTCCCAACGGCCCGGACCCACGGCCAGGACCTCGCCCTCCTGGGGCTTCTCCTTGGCGGTGTCCGGGATGACCAGGCCGGAGGCGGTGGTCTGCTCGGCCTCCAGGGTCCTGACCACGACGCGGTCCTCGAGCGGCTTCAGCACGGTCTTGGTGGCGGTCGACACTGTGTGACCTCCCCCTTCAAGAGTTTTCGGTGTACTGACTCCGGCCCGTGCGCACGGCACGGGTCGGCTACGAAAAAGGGGCGACCGCGGCGGCCTGTCGTCGCGGGTGCCAGACCGACCTCGTCGCGGTTAGCACTCTACCCCTGAGAGTGCCAGAATGGAAATGTGACCGTGACCCCTGTTCAGGGCGCTGCGACCCACCCCACCACATACTTCGCCACGGGAGACCCATGCGCACCGCCGCCTTCAAGGCACTGCTGACCGACGCAGGACAAGAGGTCCTGGAAGGGATCGACCCGCAGGCCGTGGCGACCGACCGACTGGCGGTCGCCTCCCGACTGCGCGTGAGCGCGCGCGTCGCGGCTCTGGACCCCGACCTACCCGTTTCCGAACTGGTCAACGCGCTCCTGACACAAGTCACTCTGCGCGAGCGAGGACGCGCCAAATTCGGTGACCGTGCGGCGTCGATGTTCTTCACCCCGGGCGGCCTGGAACAGTCCACTCGAGGCACGGTGGCCGCCTACCGCGCCGAACGCACCACGCAGGCGACCGGGACCCCTCCTTCTGGGGAACCCGCGTCCGACCAAGGGTGCGGTATCGGTGCGGACCTGCTCGCCCTGGCCGAGCGTGGTGTCCCAGTGGAGGGCATGGACATCGACCCCCTGACGGTGGCAGTGGCCCGGGCCAACATCGAGGCCCTGGGGTTGGACGACCGTGCCTGGGTGTGGGAGGCCGACGTCACCAAGGTTTCACCCGGTGATCACCGACTGTTGTTCTCCGATCCGGCGCGAAGGAACGGCCGAGGCCGGGTCTTCGACCCCGCCGCCTACTCCCCCTCGTGGGACACCGTCACGGCGCTGGCCGAGGGTGCCGACGCAGCGTGCCTGAAGGCTGCACCGGGCATCCCTCATGAGGCGATCCCGAAAAAAGCCGCGGCCGAGTGGATCTCGGTGGACGGGGAACTGAAGGAAGCCGCACTGTGGTTCGGTTCCCTGGCCGGCCAGTCACCGGGACGGCGGGCGACGGTACTGCACGAACGTGAAGGGTTGCTCGCCCGCGAGGGCGCGATCGCCCAACTGGACGCCGAACCCGGCCTCGGCCCGGCCCCTGTGGCCCCGATTCGGCGTCACCTGTACGACCCGGACCCCGCCGTGGTGCGTTCCCACTTGGTCGCGGAGGCAGCCGCACGGGTGGACGGCGCTCTGCTGGACGAGCGGATCGCCTTCTTCACCTCCGACCGGATCGAGATCTCACCCCTGTGGCGCGTGTTGGAGGTGATCGAGGTGATGCCTTTCTCCCTGAAGCGCTTGCGATCCTTCCTGCGCAAGCAGGAGATCGGGAAGGTGACCGTGAAGAAGCGCGGTTCGGCGGTCGACGCCGAGAAACTACGCCGAGACCTTCGCCTTGCGGGCCCCGAAGCGGCCACGGTGGTCATGACCCGGATCGGGGATCGCCCCTACAGCCTGGTGTGCCGTACGCCGAAGTGACGGAGCACCGATCGGACCGTGGTACCAGGTGGTCCGGATCGTTATCTTTCGACCCGGGTTCTTGCGTGAACCCCCGAGGCTGCACGGAAACGCTTCGTTAGACTGATCACCGCGAATTCTTTCCTTCTCATGGATTCCTCCGGAAGGTCCGCTTGATCGCTCTGCTCCGTGGATCGGTCGAGTTCACCCCTGTACCCCCATACACATACATAATGTCACTCTTCGATCACGAAGGGGTGCTGGTGGTGCGAAGTGCGGTCACCCCGGGGACCATCGGAAGTCCCGACCACCCGGATCACCGTCCATGTCCCAGGTGTGTACGGGAGCGCCAGAACCCTAAGGAGCACCTCGGTGGAACAGACCAATCACAATTTCCTCAACGGGGGAGGCCAGGCCGGGATCTCCGGCCGGATGCGTGACCTGCTCTCCCAGGCCGCTCAGGAACACACCTCCGAGCAGAAGTCCCAGGGCGCGGTGAACGAGGAGATGCGCCAACGGTTGGAGGGCATGGAGTGGCTCCTGCGTGAGCTGCGCGAGCATGAACTCACTGCCCTGGCCGAGTCGGTCACCACCGTCCAGGGCCGTGTCGACGACTTCCTCGCCCGTCCCCCGGAGTGGGCCGAGACCCTCGCCGAACACATAGAGATCGTCGGTCAACAGGTCAAACCCCTGTCGGACATGCCGTCCCTGCGCGCCGACACCCATCGCGTCGCCGGTCACCTCGACACCGCCCTCACTCGTCTGCAACGTATGTCCGAGCTCGGCGACCGGACCGCCGAGCAGGTCACCGAGCTCGGTGAGCGTCTGGCAGGGCTCGGTGAAACGGTCGAGTCCCGCCTGAACACCCTGGACGAAGCACTGGCCACGCTGTCGGAGCGGACCTCGGCCATCGAGGTCTCCCTGAACTCGCTGTCGGAGTCGTCCGGGCAGCGCCACGACACCCTCACAGAAGCACTCCAGCAGGGCCACACCGAGATCACCGAGTCCCTGACCGCGGGCAAGGCCGAACTGGCCGAGGCGGTCGACGCCGGGCGCCACTCCCTGACCACCGCACTCGAGGAGGCACGCGAGGCCCTGACCGAGGCCGACACCCGACTCGGTGAGGAGCTCTCGGCCAAGGTGGACACCGCCGCGGCCGAGCTGCGCACGTTCGTGGAGGAACGCACCACCGAGCAGCACCGAGCCGTGCTGTCCAAGGTGGAGGACAACACCGGTGAGCTCGGTTCACGTACCACCGAACTCGCCGAGGAACTGGCCACTTTGGCCACCGCCTCCGAGAAACGCCACGACGCGCTCGCCGGCAAGCTGACCGAGCACGTCGGTCGACTCAGCACCCTCGCCGAGGAGAACCACGCCGAGTCCGGTGCCGCCGTCGCCGACCTGACCAGTTCCTTGGCCAAATTGCGGGAGAGCCACGACTCCTCCCTCTCCGAGTTGCGAACGCACCTGCGTCAGCGTCTGGCCGAAGTCACCGAACAGATGGAGCTGGCCCGCACCGAAGCCCGTGAGCAGGACGAGCTGCACGCGGAGAAGATCGCCGGCGACTTCTCCGAACTGCGGACCTTCGTCCAGGAGAACGCCGACAAGAGTGCCGCTGAAACGTCCGAACGGCACCAGGCACTGACCGAGTCCCTCACCGAACAGGTCGAGACGCACCGCAGTGCCCTGGACGAGCGCCTGGGGCGCCAGCACGAGTCCCTCACCGGCAAGGTGGACACGCACCTGGCTCAGATCACCGGCAAGGTCGACCACGAACTCGGCCGACTCACCGATCGTTTCGACAGCTTCGAGGGGCACTTCGAGGGAAGCTTCGAGAGTGTGGAAGGCAAACTCGACCGGGTCGACGGCCGCCTCGACGGTCTCAACGGGCGCCTGGACGGTCTGGACGGCCGGGTCAACGGTGTCGAGGGCCAGTTCGAGGGTGTCAGTGGGCACTTCGAGGGTGTGGATGGTCGGATGGAGGCCATCGACGACCGCTTGGAGGCGCTCAGCCAGCGCCTCAACCAGCTCCCGCAGACCTTGGAGGTCAGCGAGGTGCACCGGCGCCTGACCGAGCTGCTGGATCGGCCGCACCTCGACCACAGCGCCAAGCTGGACGAGATCGACGGGCACGTCACCACTGCCGTGGAGCCGGTCCTGGACGAGCTCAAGCAGCGACCGGACCGTCACGAGTTCGAGGAGACCGTCACCGAGGCGGTCGAGAACTCGCACGACGACATGAGCAAGCGCCTGGCCTCCCTGGAGGAGACCATGCTCGCGCTGGCCGAGGCGCTGCTGCGCCCGGGACGTGACGGGCGGAAGAAGCGCCACCTCGACGACGAGGACGACGACTGACGGGCCGGTAGGGACCTTTTTCCGTGATTCGGGGCCGGGGTGGGTCGACCCACCCCGGCCCCGTGGCTCAGGGCAGGGGCCTGGATCTGTTCGCCGTGATCTTGCTCCCGTGGTCAATCTCGGGCGCCGAATTCGACCGCAGGAGCAAGATCATCGCGGGTGGGAACCTCCCATGTCGGCCAGAGGGTGGGTCGGGAGACACCGAGCAGCTCGGCTGCACCGCTCAGGCGGTGAACACGATCTTGCCGAAGTGCTCACCCTCGGCCATCGCCCGGAAGCCCTCCTCGGCACGATCGAGTGGCAACACCCGGTCGATCTGTGGGCGAAGACCGGTCCCGACAAGCATCGAGACCAAAGATTCCAGTTCCTGACGAGTGCCCATGGTGGAACCGAGGACCCGCAGCTGGAGGAAGAAGATCCGGGTCAGCTCCGTGGGCGAAGGATCACCGCTGGTCGCACCACAGGTGATGAGCGCACCACCCGGCTTGAGGGAACGCACAGAATGCGACCACGTGGCCTTGCCGATCGAATCGAAGACCGCATCCACCCGCTCGGGCAGACGCTCCCCCGAGGGCACCGCGGAGTATGCACCCATCTCCAAGGCACGAGCACGCTTGGCCTCACTACGGCTGGTGACATGGACCCGATGGCCGACGTGCGTGGCCAGGGTGATCAGCGCCGCCGACACCCCGCCACCGGCGCCCTGCACCAGGATCGTCGAACCCGGTGGCAGGGCCGCCTTGTCGAAGAGCATGCTGTAAGCGGTCAACCACGCCGTCGGCAGACAAGCTGCCTCCTCGAAGGTCAACGCGGCCGGCTTGGGGACGAGGTTCCCCCGGGGCACCAACACCTTCTCTGCGAAGGTGCCGTCGTAGACCTCCGAAAGCAGGGAGAAACGAGGTGTACGGCCGGGCCGGGCGGGCTCGGTCACCACGCCGTGCACGATGACCTCGTTGCCGTCCTCGTCGATACCGGCCGCGTCACACCCCAAGACCATGGGGAGTCTCTCGGCATCCAACCCGATCCCACGCAAACTCCACAGGTCATGGTGGTTGAGCGAAGCCGCCTTCACCCGGACCGTGGTCCATCCTTCGCGTGGTTCCGGGTCGGGGCGTTCTCCCGCCTCCAGACCGGCCAGAGGGTCGTCGAACGAGATGTCAGCTGCTGTGATGGCGAACATACCCAGCAGACAACCACATCCACAGAACCGTGTTCCAGCATCCCTCGGTGACACTCACCCCGCTGCATGGTTATGTGGCTTGCGCGGAACGTGATCCCTGTCCATGGGAGTTCTTGATGAAGAACGACCCGAAGATACCGGCAACACCAACGATCCCGGCCACCAGGAACGAGATGTTCGCGCCGTGTACCTGCCCTTCCATTCCGTACTCCGCAGGGGGACGGGCGGCCACGACCATGACGGTGACCAGGATCGCCGTTCCGACCGAAGCAGCAACCTGACGCATGGTGTTGTTCAGAGCCGTCCCGTGAGGAATGAGTCGCTGGGGGAGCTGATTGAGTGCCGCCGTGGTCACCGGCATCATGACCATGGCAACACCGAGCATACGTACCGTGTTCACCGCCGCCAGGTACACGAACGACGTGTCCACGGTCAGCCTGGTGAACATGAAGGTGGTGACGGTGAGCAGAGTGAACCCGGTCACGGCGAGCCACTTCGCTCCGATGGCATCGAAGACCCTTCCGGTGACCGGGGACATCAGCCCCATCACAGCAGCCCCGGGAAGAAGGACGAGCCCGGACTCCATCGCCGTGAAGTCACTCATGTTCTGCATGTACAGAGGAAGCACCATCATCCCTCCGATCATGACGATGAACACGCACATCCCCAGCACCGTGTTGAGTGCGAACATGGGGTATTTGAGTACTCGGAACTCGAGGATCGGCTCATCCAGTTTCAGTTGGCGCAGGATGAAGACGACCAACACGACCGCACCGATGATCAGCGACAACAGGACCTGAGGGCTTGCCCACCCCGCGTCCCCGGCTGTACCGAAACCGAAGAGAAGACCACCGAACCCGATGGACGAGAGAATGATCGACAAAATGTCCAGACGCGGAAAGGTTTGTTCGGTGACGTTTCGGAGGATGAAGTAAGCCACGATCAGGACGATCAGTGCGATCGGCAGCATCATGAAGAAGAGGACCCGCCAGGTGAAGTGGTCGACGATCCACCCGGAAAGGCTTGGTCCAGTGGCAGGGGCGAAGGCGATGACAAGACCGAAGGTACCCATCGCCGTGCCACGCTTGTGTGGGGGAAAGAGCGCAAAAAGGATGGTCTGCATCAGCGGCATGATCATGCCGCCACTGGCGGCCTGGAACACTCGGCCGATGAGCAAAAAAGCATAGGCAGGCGCCAGGGCACAGACCAGGGTTCCGAAAATGAAAAGTCCTATCGCACCCAGAAACAGGGAGCGTGTGGTGAACTTCTGGATCAGAAACGCGGTGATCGGGATCATGATCCCGTTCACCAGCATAAATGTGGTTGTCACCCACTGTGCCGCGCTTGCGGTGATACCAAAATCTTGCATGAACGAAGGCAGAGCCGTGTTCAGCAAGGTCTGGTTGAGGATGATGACAAAAGCACCCGAGACCAGCACGGTCAGAACGACGTTCCGATTCACCGGTTTTGGTTCATCCGAGTCAGCTGCTTTGGTGTCCCCATTCGTCAAAGGAAAATCTTCTCTCACGTGTCATTGCTCCTGGATGGCCCGTCTACCAGGTTCTGTTGTTTTCATCGGGTGAGCCCGTAGGCGTCAGGTGGTGGCGGATGAATCCGGTCGGCACCCCCTTCCCACCGGTCGGACGTCGAACTGAGCAGGTCTTGGCGGCTCGGGCCCGCCCGCTGTTCAACACCACACCGCCACTCGAAGAACACTTGCTGCGACCCCCGGACGATCTCGAGCAAAGCGCCTCGGTCCGGGTCGGCGTCGAGCCGCTCGGCAATGGCTTCGACGCATGTCAGCTCCTGCGGCACGTACTGTCCGAGCTGCCGCAACATCAAGGAGAGGTCACCGGCACCAGGTTATGACGCGCCGGTGAGTCCTTCCGGGTGAACACTCGTCACTCCACGTGCTGTTCTGGGCTCGGGACAACCGTGACGACACGGTCCGCGCGAAGCCCGGGAAGCAGCAAAGCCTCTGGTGGCGGTGGTCTGGAAACAGAGACACCGATCTTCACCAGAGGCTTACATCCCTCCGGGACTACACACATCTGCGTACTCAGCACCACCCACCGGACCGTGGGGTTCCTCTCACACCCACCGGCACACGTCACGCCCCGGTGTTCGTACCGGGGTTCGAACACCGGGCCCCTTCGCTCGGAAAAGCCCCGGATCTTCCCGATGGCCCGGCCACTCCATCGGGCAGGAGGTCACT
>DXDP01000364.1 GCA_019115445.1 Candidatus Nocardiopsis merdipullorum | reverse complement strand
TCGGCGAGGAGCCCCGGCATCTCCAGGGGACCCATGTGACCGACACCGGGAACTTCCACGGGATGGCTCGCACCGGGGATGACGTCCGCCATGTGGTGAGCGTGCCACGGAGGGGTCATCTTGTCCTCGGTGCCCACCACCACGGTGGTGGGCACGGTGATCTGCGAGGCCGTGTCCCGCAGGTCCAGGGTGCTCATGACCCTGCCCCAGCGGCCACGGGGCACGGACGCACACTCATGGACCATGCGCAGGCCCAGGCGCACCATACGCGGGTCGGCGTCCTTGCCCATGGTGATGTACTTCAGCGCGGCGGTGGTGGCCCGATTGCGTGGCCCCAGAGGCAAGGTCGTCACCAGGAACGTCTTCGCGGCAAAGCTCCTGAGCGGTCCCGGCAGGGGAAGGATCCTGGCCCGGGACGGCAGCTCCGTGCAGCCGGTGTTGGTGAGCAGCACCGCTTCGACCTTGTTCTGGAACGTCGCCCGGGCGCCGGAGGCCATGATCGTCATTCCGCCCATGCTGTGTCCTGCGACGACCGCCTGACGACCGTCGGGAACAGTTGCCTCCAGGACCGCGCACAGGTCGTCGGCGAGTTTGTCGGTGCCATAACCCGCCTCGGTCACAGGAACCTGTGAACGCCCATGACCGCGCTGGTCGTACAGGACCACGCGCATGTGTGGATCGAGCTCGCGCACGACCGGCCCCCAGGAGGCCAGGGATGTCGCCCAACAGTGGGAGAGGACCACGGTCGGTCCGTCCTCGGGGCCACGCACCTCGACGTGCAGGAGTGTGCCGTCGAGGGAGCGTACCTGGAGTTCGCGGGCCTTGCCCACGTGTTGCTTCGCCATCGGGGATACCTCTTGCTCGGGAGGAAGTGTTTGGTGGGGGACCGTCCTTCAGCTGTCGATTTCGACGTGGGGAACGGCGAAGGGCGGAGTGCCCGTCCCGTGGATCGGGTGCCCGCCCCACAGGTTGGGGGCATCGAGTCGCCCGTTGGCCTGGTGTCCGTCGGATGTGCGGACAAGGACGTCGCGAACGCCGCTTTCGTAGGCCCGGGTGATCGCCTCACCTGCGGACAGGCGCCCCTTCCAACGGTAGTCGCCGGTGAGGGGCGAGAAGTGACCGGCCAGGTGTGCCCAGATCTCCACGGTGACGGGCTCACCTTCCTCGCCCTCCTCCTGAGGGAGGACGATCTGTACGGTGCCTTTGTATTCTTCTTCCTCGTCACCGAACCCGCTCATGGCGTTTTCCTCCTCCGGCCGGCCCGGAAGACCATGTCTTCCGGGGATGTGTTCGTGTGGTGACCCCGCGACCGGGACGATCCACGCGAAGGTCGTAGTTGTGGGGATCGAACCAGCGGGTGCGCAGGGCGAAGTTCCAGGTGAAAGTGGGCCACAAAGTGGTGTTGCGACCCTCCTCGTTGAGGTACCAGCTGTCGCAGCCACCGGTCACCCAGACGGTGCCCTCCATGGACCTGTTGACCATGTCGTTGTAGCGACGCTGTGCCTTGGGCCGTACGTCGATCCGGTCCAAGCGGTTCCTGCACAGGTACTTGAGGGCCTGCATGGTGTACCGGATCTGTGCCTCGATCATGAACACCTGAGAGGTGTGACCGAGGCCGGTGTTGGGCCCGGCGAGGACGAATGCGTTGGGGAAACCGGCCACGGTGGTGCCACGGAAGGCCTGGGCGTTGCCACCCCAGTGGTCGGCGAGGGATCGGCCGTCGGAGTTGAAGATGCGCTTGGCCACCGGCGGCTCGGTGACGTGGAAGCCGGTACCGAGGATGATGGTGTCGACCTCGTGCTCGGTCTCCACGCCCGCGGCGTCCCGGGTCACGACCGAGTTCGCCCGGACCTCGACGATGCCGTCCGTGACCACGTCCACGTTGGGTTCGGCCAGCGCCGGGTAGTAGTCGTTGGACATCAGGATGCGTTTGCACCCGGCTCGGAAGTTCGGGGTGACCTTGGCGCGCAGCGCGGGGTCCTTGATGCCGCGGGCGATGTTGGCGCGCCCCATCTTCTCGACGACGCCGAGGAGCTTGGGGTTCTTGGCAAAGCCGAAGATGTAACTTTCCCGGCCCCAGTAGATGCTCTTGCGAGCGATCTGTTGGGTGGCGGGAAAGGTCCGGTACAGCATCCTTTCGAGTTTGGTGATGGCACGGTCGTGGCGGAACATCACCCAGGGTGCGGTGCGCTGGAAGAGTTTCAGTTCGCCTGCCAGGGGCTGGATCTTGGGTACGAACTGGATCGCCGATGCGCCGGTGCCGATCACTGCGACCTTGCGTCCGGTGAGGTCGTGGTCGTGCTCCCACCGGGCGGAGTGGAACATGGTGCCTTCGAAGGTGTCGATGCCCTTGATGTCGGGGGTCGACGGGTCGGCGAGGGGGCCGGCGCCGCTGATGAGGAACTGGGCGGTGAGGGTGCCCTGGGTGGTCTCGATGCGCCAGTGGTTGTGGCGTGGTTCCCAGTGTGCGGAGGTCACGTCGTGGTCGAGGCGTACGTGCGCGGGGATGCCGTATTCGCCGGCGACCCGCTTCATGTAGTCCCAGATCTCCGGCTGGGGGGAGAAGGTGCGGCTCCAGTGGGGGTTGAGCGCGAAGGACCAGGAGTACAGGTGGGAGGGGACGTCGCAGGCGGCGCCCGGGTAGTCGTTGTCACGCCAGGTGCCACCGATGTCCTTGGCCCGTTCCAGGATCACGAAGTCCTTCAGCCCGGCCTGCTTGAGCCGGACAGCCATGCCGATACCGGCGAAACCGGAGCCGATGATGGCCACCCGATGATGCGGTGGTGCGTCGGTCATGCTCTGGTCCCTTCGTGCGAACCGACCCGGGGAGTGTGGGTCGGGTGGGTGATGGCCCCCGGGGGCGTGGCGCATACGCCCCCGGGGAGGAGGTCCACCGCCGCAAGGCGTGGCGCGTTTCGCTTCACGACGGTGGAGTTCACAGGGCCCGTGCGGGCCGGGGCTCAGCCGAGGAGGCCGGCCTTCTTCCAGAAGTACTTGCTGAGACCGCTGATGGCGTCGGCGGTGCTGAGGGTGGCCACGACCTTGCGGGCGGCCCAGGTCTTGGTCTCGATCCAGTGAGGGTTCTTCCTGGCGACCCGGGAGGCCTCCTTGGGGTCGAGACCGATCTGCTCGTAGACCTTGGGGTTGATCAGCCGGGTCGCGGAGTAGTAGGTCACCAGGCCGAGCACGAGCTTGCTGTATGCCTTGTTGAGCCGACCGCGCGTGGCCCAGTCACGGGCGAACTCTTCGCGGGCGTAGCGCATGTGGCGCGCTTCCTCCACGACGTGGATGCGGGAGACGGAACGCACCAGCGGCAGGATTTCCTCGTCGGGGACGGCCTCGCGTTGGAATTGGTCGAGGACCTCCTCCACGAACAGTGCTCCGGCAAAGATCAGCGGCCCGTGGGCGATCGCCTTGAAGATCCTGCCGAGGGTGAAGGCCACCGGCTCGATGCGGTGTGTTTTCCCGCCGAGCTTCTCGACCATCTTGGCGAACATGACGGTGTGGCGGCACTCGTCGGCGATCTCGGTGTAGGCGTATTGGATGTGGTTGGTGCTGGGGTCGTTGTGGTAGGCGTGCCGTACCAGCATCTGCATGAGGATGGTTTCGAACCAGATGCCGATGTTGGCGATGGAGGCAACCTCCAGGCGGGACAGTTCCTTGCGCTGTTCCTCGCTGAGCTGGTCCCACAGGTAGGTGCCGTACAGCGAGAGCCGTTCGGGGCGGATCGCCCACATGTCGGGGTCGACGGGGGCGTCCCAGTCGATCTCGACGAGCGGGTCGAAGGATGCCTTGGCCGAGCTGCGCAGTAGGCGCTTGGCGATGTCCTCGCGGTCGGTGATGTTCGGCTTCTCGGTGGTCTCTGCGGTCATTTTCGTTCCTCCTGGGACACGTTCTGCTGGGCGGTCAGGGTGTCGTGGCGCTCGTGGAGACCCTGAGCGATCTCTGCGTCGGCGAAGGTGCCTTCGGACAGGAGCAGCTGCATCTGCAGGGCCACGACCTGTTCTGTGGTGCCGGGAAAGTGTCGGGTCAGGTGCAGGCCGACGGTGCCCAGTGCGGTGGAGGCGATGTCACGCGGTGCGTGTTTGGCCCCGGCCGCACGGACCACGGCCATGACTGTGTCTTGTGTTCTTTCGGCCGGGACGAGGCCGTCGAGTGAGGCCCCGTTGGCGCGTGAGCTGTTGTGGATGGGGGTGTCGACGTAGCCGGGGTGGACCGTGGTGACGCCGATGTGCGTGCCGTACTCGGCGCGCAGCATGTCGGCGTATGCGGTCACGGCACGTTTGGACACGGTGTAGGCGCCGGCGAGGGGGAGCTGGAGGTTGGCCAGCAGTGATGCGGTGACCACGACCCGCCCCCGGCTCCGGAGCAGGAAGGGCAACGCGGCGGCGGTGACTCGCCAGGTTCCGAGGAGGTTGACCTCCAGGGCCTGGTGGGTCTGGGCGTCGGGCATCTGTCCGATGTCCACGGAAGGGCCGACGCCGGCGTAGTTGATCAGCAGGTCGAGTTCGCCACCGAGTTGGTCGACGGCCTCGGTGACGGCCTTGTGCACCTGGGTGTGGTCGGTGACGTCGCAGCCGATGACGCCGGGGGCGGGCTCGAGGTCGATGCCGACGACGTTCACCCCGAGGTGACGGAGGACGTTCACGGTGGCGCTGCCGAACGCTCCGGAGGCGCCGGTGACGATGGCGTTCTGGCCGGGGAGTCGGCGCAGACGGCGCGGCAAAGGGGGCCTCATGTGATCTCCTCCACAGTCATGACCCGAACATTACAATGCTCATTGTCACAATGCAATGGTTCATCGTTGGAAAACTACTGATGGGTAGACAGGGGAAGTGCCGAGGCAGGACAAGCTGCGGGGCCAAGGCGACACCACTGACGGACGGGCCGCGGAGCGGACCGTCCCAGCCACGACAACGGGTGGCACGGGGATCGAGACCCGACGGACCGACCGTGCTGTCGCAGAACAAGGATTGCGGGGGTCTCTAGTCTGGGGTCATGGCCGAATACCGTATAGACGAACTCGCCCGGCTCGCCGAAACGACGGTGCGCAACGTCCGGGTGTACCAGGACCGCGGTCTGCTCGCCCCTCCCCGGCGAGAAGGACGCGTGGGCCTCTACTCCGAGGCCCACCTGGCCCGACTACGGCTGATCGGCCAGCTCCTGCGGCGTGGATACACCTTCGCCAACATCGGTGAGATGTTCCGGGTCTGGGAACGCGGGGGCGACCTGTCCGACATCCTCGGCTTCGAGTCGGCCATCGGCGACGCCTGGAGCGACGAGATCGCCGACTACCTCACCCTCAACCAACTCCAAGAGCTGTTCGGCAAGGGGGTGACACCACGAACCATCAAACGCTCCCTCGAACTCAACGTGCTCGAGCGCGACGGCCTGCGCTTCCGGGTGCCCAGCCCCCGCCTGCTGCACGCCGGGATCGAGCTGGTCAGACTCGGCATGAGCGTGGACTCGGTGCTGGACATAGCCGAGAACCTGCGCGACAAGGTGGGCGGGGTCGCAGAGCACATGGTGCGCCGCGTGGCAGAACACATCCTTGCCGAGCACGTCCCCGAAACCCTGGTCGAGAGCGAGGAGATCGCCGAGATCGCCGAACTCATCCGCCAGGTGCGTCCTCTGGCACAGCAGGCCGTCGACGCGGTGTTGGCCCAGGCGATGGCCGAACACATCAACGAGGTCCTGGGCGAGCAGTTCGCCGACGCCATGGAGCACCTGCGCACGACCAACGATTCCCGCAGCGAGGACGGGGCCATCGGCGCCACCTGAGCACCCCGGCACCTCGCCGGAGCGCCCCGGTGGCGCGTGCCCCCTACGAGTTCTTCTCCGGGGAAGGGTCCGTCGCTGCCTCACCGGTGTCCTGGGCATCCTTGGACGCGTCCGTGGACCCGACCACGCTCAAGGGCAAGGACGTGGTGTACCGCAGTTCCGCGAAGGCCCCTTCCGGTACCGCCGGGGACCGGGGAAAGACCGGCTCGACACGGCGGTAACCCTCTTCCTGGGAAGGACGCACGTCCGGTTCACCCTTGTTGGGCCACATCGCCATGGCCCGTTCGGCCTGGGCCGTGATGGTCAGCGAGGGGTTGACCCCCAAGTTGGCGGTGACGGCGGAACCGTCCACCACGTGCATCCCCGGGTGACCGTACAGACGGTGGTAGGGATCGATGACCCCGCTGTCGGCGGAGTCACCGATCGGGCACCCACCGAGGAAGTGCGCGGTCATCGGGATGTCGAGGACCTCACCGATGGACCCGCCCGGGTAGCCGTCGATCCGCGGTGCCAACCTGTTCGCAAAGTCCTCACCCTCGGGGATCCACGTGGGGTTCGGCGCGCCATGGCCCTGCCGGGAGGTCAGCACCTTCTTGCGGCCGAACAGGTTCTTTTTCACCGAGGTCGTCAACGAGTTGTCCAGCGACTGCATCACCAGGCCGATGATGGTGCGTTCCGACCAACGCCGGGTGGAAAGGCTGCGGACGAACATGTAGGGGTGACGCAGCGCCGACCCCAGGAACCGCAGCCATCGCGGGACCTTCCCACCGCCGGGAACCTGGATGGTGGTGAGCAGCCCCATGGCGTTGGAGCCCTTGCCGTAACGGACCGGCTCGATGTGGGTGCTGTCGTTGGGGTGGATGGAAGAGGTGATCGCCACCCCCTGGGTGAGGTCCTCACGCCAGGGCACGTGCTTGCTCATCGCACCGACGAGGGCCTCGGAGTTGGTGCGGGTGAGCGTGCCCAGCTTCTCCGACAGGCGGGGCAGCATCCCGGAGTCCCGCATGCGGTGCAGCAGCGTCTGGGTGTTGTAGGTCCCTGCGGCGACGACGACCTGGCGGGCGGTGAACGTGCGGGCGTTCTCCCTGCGTCGGGGTTTGTCCGTCCTGAGGGTGTCGACGGCGTAGCCGCCACCGCGTGAGCGGGGCAATTCACGGATGCGTTCGACGCTGGTGAGTGCGTGGATCTCGGCCCCGTCGCGCTCGGCGAAGTACAGGTAGTTCTCGGTGAGGGTGTTCTTGGCCCCGTGGCGGCAGCCGGTCATGCATTCACCGCACTCGATGCAGGCCTTGCGGTCGGGGCCGACACCACCGAAGTAGGGGTCACCGATCGACCCGCCGGGGGCGGCCTGGGAACCGTCACCGTCCTTGCCGTCTCCGAAGCACACACCCACGGGGGTGAGGCGGAACGTGTTCTCGATCCCCATGTCCTCGGCGATCGCCTTCAGGTGCCGGTCGGAGGGGGTGACGGTGGGGTTGGTGCGCACGCCCAGCATGCGTCGGGCCTGGTCGTAGAACGGGGACAGTTCCGACTTCCAGTCGGTGATGTGCTTCCACTGCGGGTCCTCGAAGAAGGCATCCATGGGGTGGTAGAGCGTGTTCGCGTAGTTGAGGGAGCCGCCGCCGACGCCGGCACCGGCCAGGATCATCACGTCGCGAAGCATGTGGATGCGTTGGATGCCGTACATGCCTGCCCAGGGTGCCCACAGGAAGTTCTTCAGGTCCCAGGAGGAGGACGGCAGGGTCTCGGGGGTGAACCGACGTCCCGCCTCCAGGACACCGACACGGTATCCCTTTTCGGTGAGACGCAGGGCACTGACCGAACCTCCGAATCCGGATCCGATGACGACCACGTCGTAATCGAAACGGCCTTCCGGGTCGGGATTTTGGGTGGATGGGTCTGTCTTGGCCTCTGATGACACGGGGGTCCTTCTTCCTGCGCGAATGCGTCCCCAGTGCGCCGATATGGGATCGCAACATCGAGTGCGCCATCTAGAAATGTGACATTAGGTATTGTAATGTCCGTCACTACCGCCGAGTAAGGTGTGTTCCACGTAACACGCGAGGCGTGCTTCGGCGCAAGTTCTGCTCCCCCTCGCCGCCTCCTCCGGGACGGCGGAACACTGGAGGTACTCCATGCCCAAGGCTTCCGACGAGACACCCGAGGTGTCTCGGGGCGTGCCTTCACCGAACGAAGGCAACGGTGGTACGCGCTGGCGCAGATTCGCTCTTGCTGCCATTCCTGGTTTCGTGGCCGCGGCGGTCCTGGGTGGTGCAACCACCCAGGGGCTCCTCGCGGCTTCCTTCGCGGTCTCCGGTGACAGCTTCAAGATGTCGGCCGACCAGCTGTCCGGACAGGGTTTTGCCCAACACGGTGACGTCGCCGAGTCGGTCGACGGATCCAGCAGACCGATCGGACTGTCCAACATCGACACAGCGGAACTGACCAACCTGTGCATGTCCTCCCTGTGGGACCTGCCGATCGGTGAGGCCACCCTTGTCATCACCGCCGGGGAGGACGACCCGGTGGAGGGCTCGGCGATGGTCATCGACATCGAGCAGCTCCAGGGCAATGCCGAGTTCGGCTCGATCGAGATCGGCCGCGACGCAAGCACCCTCGACAAGGCCGACGACGCCCAGGGGCCTGCAGGCGGCTTCGGTCTGCAGTCCGACACCATCACCGTCACCGACATGGAACTGACCTCATGGGCCGTGACCTCCGGTTCCCTGCGCCTGGCCGGACTGGGTCTGACGGTCAAACCCGGAAACCACGAGTGTTTCTGAAGCCATGGCCCACGCACTGACCCGGCTCCGTGAAGGACAGGAACGTTTCCGCGCCTGGCGGCGTGGCCGCCCGTTCTGGGGCGGGCTCCTCCTGGCCGTCGCAGGGATCGAGATCCTGGTCGCCCCCGCGGCACAGAGCCTCGTCCTGCCGATCGACCTGATCATCCACTCCGGCATCGCGGGTGTCTCCGGCACCCTCATCGGCCTGTTGCTGATCGGGCTCGGTGTGTTGAGCTGGCTCCAACCCGCGCAGAACGTGTTCTTCGGCATCGTCGGTCTCCTGCTGGCTCTGGTGACCTTCGTGACCTCCAACTTCGGCGGGTTCGTCATCGGGATGCTGCTCGGCATCATCGGCGGCTCCCTCGTCTTTGCGTGGGGTCCCACCGCCCGGGCGGAACCACGCAGATCCCGTAGAAAGCTGGGCGGTAAACACCGGGAGGAACGGGTCGAGGACCCAGACCCCCGGTCCGAGCCGCTCGCGACAGTGGCACTGCCCCTGGCCCTGGTGGTGGCACTGGCCGCCGCACCCGCGCC
>DXDP01000363.1 GCA_019115445.1 Candidatus Nocardiopsis merdipullorum | reverse complement strand
GTGCGTCGGGTCGGGCGAGAACCAAGTCCGAGCCGACCTACCGCCGGGCCGGCGGAAAGTGATGTCTGTGGAGCTGATGTAAGACCGATGGGCGGTACACCGTCCCCCGCCGTTAATTCGGGTCGGCAACCAGCTGCGAAGCAGAAAACTCGACCCGCGAGGGAAGAATCTCCCTGCTTCAGCTGGGAGAGAAGTCAAGTGTTCTCCTGTCCATCGAGCAGATCGGCCACGCGCACGGGGGCACCGGAGGCGATCGAGGCGTTTGCCGCCAGACCGGTCAACAGCGCGTTTCCGCCATCGGCGTGATCGGGGCGAATACCGTCCTCACCACCGCCGAACAGTGAGTCGAGCATGAGCAGGTCGCCGCCCCCGTGTCCACCCTCGCCGACGGCCACGGGGATCTCCCGGGGTGGTTCCCAGTGGGGGCGCAGCCACATCCGAGCGGTGGTGTTGTCCTTGGGGGCCGGCATACCGCGCACCGGTGTGGCCTCGTCGTGGTGGGGAGAGGTGTATTCGACCTCGGTCATGTCCAGTTCCAGGCGTCCGCGGCTGCCGGTGACGGAGATGCGGTAACCCTCCCAGGGGGCGTAGGCGACCAGGTGGTAGCTGAGTCGCACGCCGGTGTCGTAACGCACCAGGACGGACATGTCGTCCTCGATGGTGATGCCGGGGGAGAAGACGTTGAGGTCGCGCCGGTATCCGTCCTCGTGCTCAGCCTCCAGGTACAGCTCCTTCAGTTCGGGGCTGTCTTCCATGTGCAGGGCAAAGGGGTCCTTGCCCGGTTCGTGGCGTCCGTGTTCGTACTCGGCCGCCAAACCGTGGCGGCGTCCGTTCTGCTGTCCGTAGAAGAACAGATCACCCCAGGCGAAGACTTCGGTGGGCCGGGCATCGATCCACCAATTGACCAGGTCGAAGTGGTGACTGGCCTTGTGCACGAGCAGGCCGCCGGAGCGGGTCTTGTCCCGGTGCCAGCGGCGGAAGTAGTCGGCGCCGTGGCGTAGGTCCAGCAGCCATTCGAAGTGCACCGATCCGACCTCGCCGATCACGCCCGAGGCGATGAGGTCGTGCAGTTGGCGGTGCACCGGGTTGTAGCGGTAGTTGAAGCCGACCGTGACCCGGCCGTTGGTGCGTGCTTGTGCTTCGTTGATGCGTTTCAGACCGTCCAGGTCGGCGGTCATGGGTTTTTCGGTGATGGCGTCCAGGCCTGCGTCGAGTGCTGCCGTCACGTAGTCGGCGTGGGTGTGGTCGACCGTGCACACGATGACCTCGTCGACCTTCTCCACTTGGAGCATGCGTGTGAAGTCGTCGGGTGTGTAGGTCGGTACGGCTTCGAATCCGGCCTGGGTGATGATCCGGTTGTGCACGGCCATACGGGTGTGGTTGGTGTCGCAAAGTGCGACCAACTCGCCCCGGTCCTTGTGCGTTCCGGTGAGAGCCCAGGTGTACATGCGGGCCCGAGAGCCGGTGCCGACGATCGCGTACCTGCGTGGCGTGGTGTTGTTCACGCAAAGCATGGTAAACGCTTTCCCGAGGGAGCGACAGGGGTTGCCACCGAGAAGTTCACGTGTAACCGTTTGCCACAGAAGGCCACAGTGGGAGACGTTCACGGTGCTTCACCCGGCGGCGATCAGCACGAACACTGCTCGAGTCGGGGCTGGTCAGATGCTTTTTTGCAGACGGAAGAGGCGTTCGTAACGATCTGGGGGGCGAAGCGGGCCGAGGCAAACAGGACGTTGACACCCGGGTAACGCAATGCTAGAAACTGACCATCCTATTATATGGATAGCGCTTACCAGCCCGGAGAGCGCAATGTGACAGCGTGTTCTCACGCACACGTCAGCGCCTGCGCCCCCTGAGATTGGCGGTTCCCACACCATGAGCCCAGGCACGTTCATACCCACCCGCCCCCTGGTGGTTCTGCCACAAGGCGGTGGGGCCCCGTGAGCGCCCTCTTGCAGAAGAAAGCACCACCCCCAGCACCACCGGACACACCAGGGCCGAGGAGCAAGCGGGCCAAAGGCAGAAGAAAAAACCGAGAGACCCTCACCGCTTACGGTTTTCTCACACCGTGGTTCCTCGGCCTGTTCTTCATCACCGCAGGACCACTCCTGGCCTCCCTGTACTTCTCCTTCACCGACTACAGCCTCATCGGCAGTCACCAATGGGTCGGGCTGGAGAACTACCAGCGCATGTTCGGCGACGAACGCCTGCACAGCGCGCTTCGGGTCACCTTTGTGTACGTGTTCGTGTCCGTGCCGCTCCAACTCGCCCTGGCCCTTGCCCTGGCGATGGTCCTGGACCGAGGTGTACGCGGCCTGCCGCTCTACCGATCGGTGTACTACCTGCCTTCCCTGCTGGGCGGCAGCGTGGCCATCGCCATCCTGTGGCGGCAGATCTTCGGTGCCGAAGGACTGATCAACCAGGTCCTGGGGTTCTTCGGTGTCGAGGGCGTTGGATGGGTCTCCCACCCCGACTACGCACTGGGAACCCTGGTGGTCCTCAACGTCTGGACCTTCGGTGCACCCATGGTCATCTTCCTGGCCGGGCTACGGCAGGTCCCGACCATGTACTACGAGGCCGCATCGGTCGACGGGGCAGGCCCGGTGAGCAAGTTCTGGAACATCACCGTTCCGCTGCTGACCCCGATCATCTTCTTCAACCTCGTCCTGCAGATCATCAACGCCTTCCAGACGTTCACGCAAGCCTTCATCGTCAGCGGCGGCACCGGCGGCCCCTCCGACTCCACCCTGTTCTACACGCTCTACCTCTATCAACGCGGCTTCGGCGCCTTCGACATGGGATACGCCTCGGCGATGGCGTGGCTGCTGCTGATGATCATCGGCGGGTTCACTGCGGTGAACTTCTTGGCCTCCAAGTACTGGGTTTTCTATGGCGACTGAGACAACAGCACCGAACCGCGCACAACAGCGGGACCGGAGCGAACGCACACGACGGTTGATCACCCACATCGGGCTGATCGGGTTCGGGCTCATCATGCTCTACCCGCTTTTGTGGATGGTCTCCAGTTCCTTCAAACCCACCGAGGAGATCTTCCGCGCCCCCGGGCTGATCCCCGAGAGCCTGACCCCCACCAACTACACCGAAGGCTGGGACGCCCTTCAGTTCCCCTTCCACCACTACCTTTTGAACTCGGCGATCGCGGTGGCCGGTGCCATCATCGGCAACCTCGTGGGCTGTTCCATGGCAGCCTATGCCTTCGCTCGGCTGGAATTTCGCGGTAAGAAGCTCTTCTTCGCGATCATGCTGGCCACGATCATGCTTCCCATCCACGTCGTGATCGTTCCTCAGTACATATTGTTCTCCGAGCTCGGCTGGATCAACACGTTCTGGCCTCTCATCGTGCCCAAGTTCTTGGCCACCGACGGGTTCTTCGTCTTCTTGATGGTTCAGTTCATCCGTGGGCTGCCCAAGGACCTGGACGAAGCTGCCCGCATCGACGGTTGCGGGCACGTACGCATCTTTTGCCGTATCATCCTTCCGCTGTCGATGCCCGCTTTGGCCACAACCGCGATCTTCACCTTTATTTGGACCTGGAACGATTTCTTCAGTCAGTTGATTTTTCTGACCAGTCCAGATATGTACACCGTACCGGTCGCACTGCGTACCTTCGTGGACTCAAGCTCCCAGACCTCCTGGGGGCCGCTGTTTGCCATGTCGGTCATAGCCCTGGGTCCGGTTTTCGGTTTCTTCCTCGCGGGGCAGAAGTACCTGGTCAAGGGCATTGCGACCACTGGAATCAAATAGCAGAAGGAAACCCCCATGTACCCTTTCCCCGGCGATCTGCGAGCACGCCGCCAAAAGCTGATCCCCACCCTTGCTGCGGTAGGCGCACTCACCTTGGCAGTTTCTGCCTGCGGCAGCGCCGACGGCAGCGCAGACGGCGCCGTTGAGCTGCGTTTTTCCTGGTGGGGGTCGGACGAACGGCACGTCCTTCTGGAAGAGGTCATCGAAAACTTCGAGGCCGAGAACCCCGACATCCGGATCACCGGGGAAAACACCGACTGGGCCTCCTACTGGGACCGGTTGGCCACCAACACCGCTGCCGACGACGCCCCCGACGTGATCATGCAGGACGAGAGCTACCTGCGTGAATACGGTGACCGTGGGGCCCTGGCCGACCTCGATGAATTCAGCGACGATCTCGACCTGTCAAGTCTTGACCCCAACATCGCCGAGAGCGGCGAGATGGACGGGGAAAACTTCGGCGTGGCCACAGGCATCAACGTCTCCGCACTCCTTGCCGACCCGGAGGCTTTCGAGGCCGCCGGTGTGGACATGCCCGACGACACAACCTGGACCTGGGACGACTACATCGAGACCTCCATCGAGATCAGCGAAGCCACCGACGGAGAAATCGTCGGGACCCAGGGCATGACCAATGAAAATGGTTTCCACATTTTCGCTCGCCAGCACGGTGAAAACCTCTACGACGAGGACGGCAACCTGGCCTTTTCCCCGGAAACCCTGGAAGCCTGGTTCGACATCACCGAACGGCTGTTGGAAGCCGACGGTCAGCCCAGCCCGGAAGAGGGCGTGGAAATCGCCGCAGGCGGCCCCGACCTTTCCGTTCTGGCCACCAACGAAGGCGCCACGGCCCACTTCTGGACCAACCAGCTCGGCCCGATCACCGACGCCTCCGGGCGTGACATCGAACTCCTGCGCTTTCCCGGTGAGTCCGAGAACGAGCGCACCGGCATGTACTTCAAACCGGCGATGTACTACTCGATCTCGTCGGGCACCGACCACCCGGAAGAAGCGGCCCGTTTCGTCGACTACCTGCTCAACAGCACCGAAGCCGCCGAAGTGATCCTGTCCGACCTGGGTCTGCCCGCCAACCTGGAAGTACGCGAGGCCATCACCGACAGCCTCTCCCCGGCAGACGAGCGTAGCGCGACCTTCCTCTCCGAGGTCGAGGACGAAATCGTCGACGGCAACCCGCCGCCGCCCATCGGCTCCGGCGAGATCGTGACCATCAACGAGCGGATCTACCAAGAACTCTCCTTCGGCAACCTCACCGCCGAAGAGGCCGCCGCCCAGTTCATCGAAGAGCTGGAAGCTGTGATCGAAACCGACTGACCCCTACCCCCGGCAAAACACCATCGAAGGGAAACACCATGTACGCACCCCCTGGCGGAGGGCACCCCTTGGCCCGCCGTCGCGCTCCTCTGTCGGTGTTCTCCGCAGTCGCGGCAGTGGTCATGGTGGCCACTGCCTGTGGCGACGATTCAGGAGGTTCCGAAGAGGTGAACTTGCGGTTTTCCTGGTGGGGCGCCGATGATCGGCACGCCACCATTCAGCAGGTCATCGAAAACTTCGAGGCCGAGAACCCCGACATCCGGATCACCG
>DXDP01000362.1 GCA_019115445.1 Candidatus Nocardiopsis merdipullorum | reverse complement strand
TTACGGACAGTGCCCGACGAGACCCCATAGCGTTCCATCAGCACGGTCTCACTCGGAATCTCCTCGGCGGGAGCCAGAGCACCGCCCTTGATCTGCTCTTCGATGTCATCCGCGATCTGGAGATACCGGGGCTTCGCAGACCGTGCCCCTACAGTGCTCGCCATAGTCCTTCTATGCCTCCTATGCTCATGTACATGAGTAACAGCACCAGAGACAAGCCGTCAACGCCGCTGCACTCCGTGTCCGTCGCAGGCGCCGTCATCCGCGAGGACGGGCGGATGTTGGTGATCAAGCGCAGGGACAACGGCAACTGGGAGCCACCGGGCGGAGTCCTGGAGCTGAACGAGACTCCGCAGGAGGGTGTTGTCCGCGAGGTCCTGGAGGAGACCGGCATCCACGTCGAGGTGGAACAACTCACCGGAGTCTACAAGAACATGGCCCGAGGGATCGTCGCCCTGGTGTTCCGCTGCAAACCATCGAGTGGCTTCGAGCTCCCCACTTGCGAATCCACGGCTGTCGAATGGATTACTACCGATGAGGCATCAGACCGAATGAGCGAAGCATACTCAATTCGGCTACTAGACGCAAAAAGTGACTCTAAAATCCACGCAAGATTCCACAATGGAGAGAATCTGAATGCACGAACATGAAAAATTGAATCAATCAACAGATTCAAGTCGAGACTCAGAGATCCACCTGGCAAAGATGCTAAAAGAAGAAAGGTGCTCCATGGCCTCCTGCTCGCTCCAGTTAGTAAATTCTTGATGCGAAGCAGGATTTCGAATAGCCTTAAAACAGCCAACGCCGTAAAACTTGACCCCCTCCTGGAGACTCCTCCAGGAGGGGTCAGTCTGATCTCCCGGCATCCACAGACGCGGCTTTCCGGCTTCAGCAGGCTTTATATCAAACACTTGCATTACCAAGTCTGACTCGGAAATGTCATTCCTTTTGGATTTTTGCTTTATTCTCGCATTAATAGAACGAGCAGCAGCATTAACCGACTCCTGGTAAGCCGATGCGAGCCAAAGCTGCTCGGCAGCCCTCCAAACCCACTCATGCAGGTGACTAGCGCTCGCTACAGGACCATCCGGAGCGAGCGCATTATCCATCTCATAAGAATTATCACATATGCTCTTAACCCCGAGAGCCTGGTCCCTGAGATTCCTCCAGTAAATCGCAGGACCAATATGCCCCTCCCTATCAACCGGCACCATTCCACAAGCCTTGATAATTCTACGGATTACCATTTCACGACGAAGTAGATTAATTTCAGCCAGGCGCCAAAGCGCACCACCGCAATGTGAATCTTGATCGTCAACTATAGCGTTCGCCTTTACAATAAATTGATCAAGTTGTTGCGCCATCCATGAATAATTCAATATTTCCTCTTTCTTCATTGCCGAACTAAGCTGTATGAGATCAAGGCGCCAGCGCGAGCGCCGTCGCAGCGGCTCGGGCTGCGGGCTGGCGCCCGGTCCCGATCCAGCTAAGTCCCTACTGAAAGAAAGACTCATCCTTGCTACAGACACTAATCACTACATTAACTTCCACCGCCGCCCTCTCAGCACTAATCGCATATTTTGCAGCAAGAACAGGGGCAAAGGCATCAATCAACTCAGCAATAATATCCGGAAAGCTGCAAGCAGAAAGCGCAATCGATCAAATAGAGCTACAAACTAAGAAAGAACGGAGCATCTTTCTGCTTAAAGAACAAACAGAGCTCTACAGCGACGTCAGTGAGTGGATGCATGACCTAGAAGTTTATATTGACGATGTGATCGCCGACATTTACGAGTCTGACCGTGCAAAATCGAAAGATGCCCGGTCCATGAGAATGAAGGTCGACGACATTCCCTGGGGGAGTTCGCGGCCCAGTAGGGCCATCTCAAGGAGAATGTACCTACTCTCCGATAGAACTCGAGAAGCACTATACCGTGCCATCAATGAGTTCACTAACTTGCACAACCCTGCCCAAGGTCTGATAAATGATAAGCACGGCCCTCGCCCCGACTCTCCCATACTCAACTCCGAGAAATACGAACTGTCCGACAAAGAAAGAGAATCCCGACGGCAGGAATTTCTTTCAAGCATACATCTCTGCAAAATAGATTTTTACAAGAAGAAGAATGAGCTGTTTCGATTCCTAGCGGAGGACATAAATCAAAGCAATCTTGGTCGGGAAAAACTCGAGGGGTGGTGATTTTTTGCAGTCTTCGAGCGTTACTCGTGCACTGGCCTGAAGACAATCGAATACCGCTTTAGGTCAGCAACTCCCCGCAGGGAGATCGATCAAGCACTGGTGGTACCAGAGGGCTCGCGCCCCCATGGACCCCCGAGCCCACGCGGAACCTGGCGCGATACCGGACGTGCGGGAGCTCAGGCCAACCGCGCCAGAACCCGCGCGGGACCGAACCCGTGGTTGCCGTCTCATGGGTACTGGCGCGGCTTGCTTTGCCCAATCACGCCCACCCGGAGCGCACCCCCACGATGCACATTCAGTGCACATAACTCCGAGAGGGCTCCGTAAGCGGTGGGTAGCTCTCGGAACATCAGCCCAGGTCACAAAGCCATTCGTCACTTTGTCGACAGGTCGTTGGGGTCCCCTGGTGCAACGGGGCTTCGTGGGTTCAAATCCCACACCCTCCGCGGTGACCGGTGAAGGCCGGTGGTTCGGTACGGAGTGAGCCACCGGCCTTCGGTGTTCTTGGCCGCAGTTCAGCGGGCAGCGAGGACTTGTCGACGGGCCGAGAACCACCGGTAGGAGGCACAGAAATCACGGCGGTTTGCGCTTGTTTCCGGCAAGTCGGTGGGTCGGCCCCAAATGTTGCCGGTGTGTCCCCGAGCGTCCCAACTCTTGATGCCCCTGCCGCAGAAAAACGGGGGCGCAGGCGTGTGCCCGCGCCCCCTGATGTACAAGGGTCAGTCCTCCTTGTCTGCGCCCTTGGGGAACACCACCACGGGGATCTTGGCGCGGTGCAGCACACCCTGACTGACCGAGCCCAGGAGGAGCCCACGCACGCTGCCACGGCCCCGGGAACCCACGACGATCGCACCGGCGCCATCGGCGGCCTTCAAAAGCGCATCCACCGGGTTGGACTGGGTACGGACCACGCTGACCTCGACATCGGCGCGTGGCTTGACGATCTCGTCGACGAGTTCGGTGACGAGCTGATCGGACTGCTGCTCGAAGACCTCGTGCTGAGGCTGGTATCCGGCAGCGGTCATCGCGACCGGGTCATAGGGGTAGGGGACGTCCCAACTGTTGACGAGCACCAGTTCACCATTGCTCTCGGCAGCCAGGTCCGTGGCCAGTTCAAGAGCACGGTTCGCGTTGGTCGACCCATCCACTCCGACCACCACGCGGTCCAGCTTGGTGGTGGCCGGCCGACCCTGGTCATCGGAAGGTACGACCACGACCGGGCAGGGCGCCTGGGCCGCCACTCGAATACTGACAGAACCGACGAACATCGCGGCGATGGTGCCGAGTCCGCGGGTACCGATCACGATGAGGTCGTGCCTACGGCTCTGTCGCAGGAGCGCCAGCGGCGCCTCCTCCATGGCGGTCACCGTTCCCACCGACACCGATGGTTGGAGCTCACGGGCCCGGTCGGCCGCGCTCTTCAGGACGCCTGTGGCCTGCTCGTTGATTTCGTCGGTCGGCCGGAAACGGGTCGGATCGTAGGCCGAAACCACCAGAGGCATACCCAGCGCGTGCACGATCCGAAGCTCGACACCGCGGCGGACGGCTTCTGCGGCAGCCCATTCGAGTGCTGCTCGGGAGTGGGTGGATCCGTCCACCCCGACGACGACCTTGGATGCACCTTCGTATCGCTCTGCCATATCTTTCCCTCTCCCTCCACTGAGCTCTCACTCATCACTGAGTAGAGCGGGTCCGGACGAAAACAACGTGGGTCCTGTGTCCCCGAACGCAAGACGAAGGTCTGGTCCCACGGGTCACAAAGTCACTCGGCCTCCTCTGAGTGCGGGGGAAGGACCGCCACGGGCAGGCGGGCGTGGTACAGCACGCCCTGACTGACCGAACCCATGACCAGACCGCGTATTCCGCCGCGTCCACGTGAGCCGACCACAAGCAGATCGGCGTTCTCTCCTGCCTTGAGCAGTGCCTCCACCGGGTGGTTCCGCATGCGTACGGCGCTGATGTCCAGCTGCTCGGTCTCGTCGTCGACCACCTCGGCGAGCACACCGGCGACGACCTCCTCGGAGTGACGGTCGAACACGTCCTCGTGGAAGGTTTGTTCGTCACTCCTGTGGGGTTCGGTGTCCTGGGAGGAGGGTGCCTCCCAGCTGTTGACGACCGTGACGGAAGATCCGTCGACGAGGGCTTCCTGAAGGCCGAAGCGGAGTGCGCGACGGGAGGACTCCGAACCGTCCACCCCGACGACGATGCGTCCCTTGCGTCCTCCGGGCCGCCCGGCCTCGGGCACGACGACCACCGGACAAGGTGCGGCCGAGGAGGTGCGTGCACTCACCGAACCGAGCATGATCGCACGGACCCCACCGAGTCCTCGGGAACCCACCACGATGATGTCGCCGTGGCAGGCCTCACCGAGCAGGGCGGCGGGGGCTGCCTCGGGTGCGAGCACCGTCGTCACGCGCAGATCGGGTCGGGTGCTGTGTACGTGCGTGGCGCTGTCGGTGAGCAGCGTGTGCGCGTATTCGCGGTGTTCCTCGAGCACGACGTAGCTCTCGGAGCCTGCGTAGGTGGCCATCACTGCCGGTGTTCCGAGGCCGTGCACGATGCGTAACTGCACTCCACGGCGTTCCGCGGCGTCGGCGGCCCAGTCCAGTGCGGCACGTGCTGCGGGTGTTTCGTCCACACCCACGACGACGGCGGGTGGGTGTTCTTGCTCGTTCATCCTCGCCCCCCTCTCCTTCATTGTCCGGAAAGCCGCACAGAAAACCAGAACAGGCGACCTGTGCCGGTTGTGTCTCTTGGAGATCACCCGGGTCGATGGTGTTGACCACCGAAGCAAAAGGCGCTGAGTCGACCCCGGAGGGGCCTGGGCGGAGGCGACCATCACCGTGGGCCCGGCCTGCATCACACACTGGTTCGGCTCTACCGGGCGAATGCCTCTCCGACGGATGCCGCCAACGACAGGTATGCGTCCTTGGTGGCGGTGGCGAGTTGTTCCAGGTCGACCTCTGCCCCTTCCTCGAGGTGGCCGTCCCACGGGACACGGACCACCTCGCGGCAGCGACCCGCGAAATGTTGCTCCAGACGTTCCAGGTCGACACTGCTCTTGCTGTTGGAACGCACCATCGACAGCACGACCACGGCCCCTCGAACCAACCCACCGTGCCCATGGGCTTCCAGCCAGTCGAGGGTGGCACTGGCGCTGCGTGCCCCGTCCACGGACGCGGAGCTGACCAGCACGACCTGATCGGCCAGGCCCAGCACCCCGCCCATCGCCGAGTGCAGCAACCCGGTGCCGCAGTCGGTGATGCAGATGGAGTAGAAGTGTTCGACGATGCGAGCGACCTCTCGGTAGTCCTCGGCGCTGAATGCTTCCGAGACGGCCGGATCCCGGTCGGAGGCGAGGATCTCCAACCTGCTGGGTGCCTGGGAGGTGAATCCACGGATATCGGCGTAGCGTGACACCAGGTGGCGCTCGTTGAGCAGGTCACGGATGGTCGCAGCGGTTTCCAGACGGACCTTGTCCGAAAGCGTGCCCCGATCGGGGTTGGCGTCCACCGCAAGGACCCGGTCGCCACGCAAGGACGCGAGTGTGGCCCCGAGTGCGACCGTGGTCGTGGTCTTGCCGACCCCGCCCTTGAGGCTGAGCACGGCGACCCGCTGGTGGCCGGAAGCCACAGGGGTGCAGGCGCGGCCGACGAGTTCGCGTTGGCGCAGTACTTTGGCGGATTCTCCGGGGTTGACCAGACCCAACGTGGCAGTGTGTACGGCCTTGCGCCAACCTCCGCTGGGTCCTTGGCGCCGGTTACGCACGAGTGTGGCGGCGTTGAGGGAATCGGAGGTCTCCCCACTTTCCGATTCGTGCTGTACATGCGTATCCACCCGTGCCCTGACGGGTTCGGAAGTGGACTGTGTGGCCGGTGGTGGGTTCACGGTGGGTTCCGGCGACTCAGGAGCCTCGGGACGAACCACGTCCAAGGGAGGAAGCTGTTCGGGTTCGGGCACGTCGGGATCACGACGCAGTCGGCGAGGAGCGAGCGGGTCGGCCCCTTCCTCAACCGTTCGAGGACCGAAGCGCTGCGAACGCTCACGAAATTCGGTGTTCGGGCGGACAGTACCGCCACGTACCTCTTCCTCAGGGGTTGTGTCTTCCTCGGTTCGCTCTTCTCCCCCGGTCCCTTCCCCTTCCTCGTCGAGCGCAGGCGTCCTGAGCTCGGCATCGGGAAGGTACGAAGGTGTGTCCTCGGGGTCGTGTGCGTAGGGCGGTGGGGGAGGCGGGGCCCCCTCGAACCCACCGAACCATTGCTCCCGAGGGGAAGGAGTGGATGGGCTCTGCGGGTTCTCGGTGGCCGGATCACCGAGTCCGTCGCGACCACCCGCCGAGTCCTGCCAGAGCGGCTCTGCGCTCTCCTCGGCTCCGGGCTCTGGGACTGCCTCAGGACTTCGGCCCGACCCGTACTTTTCGTGGTGTGCCACCGGAGCTCTCCTGGATGAAGGGGTGTTCTTTGCGTGAGGGACCCTTGAGGGGCGCGGGCCCTCCTTCTCGGTTCACTCTTACCCGTACTCGCCCCACCAAGTATCACCGTGGCCCATCTCGCTCGCTCGTACCTGCCTCGTCTCGATGCTCACCGAGGGTGCTGGGTACGGTCAGCACATGTACGCGATCCGTATCACCGAGCCCGGTGGTCCCCAATCCCTGTCCTGGTCCGAAGTTCCCGATCCCGAACTCGGAGAAGGTGAAGTCCTGGTGGACGTGGCCGCCAGTGCCGTCAATCGAGCAGACATCGCCCAGCGCGAGGGACGTTACCCACCCCCGGCCGGTGCCTCCGAGTACCCGGGGCTGGAATGCTCGGGGACCGTGGCCGCGCTCGGCCCCGGCACGGAAGGAGCGGGCTGGTCCGTCGGGGACCCGGTGTGTGCACTGCTTTCCGGAGGGGGCTACGCCGAGCGGGTCACCGTCCCGGTCGGCCAGCTGCTGCCCGTACCCGAGGGTGTGGACCTGGTCGATGCCGCTGCCCTGCCGGAGGTGGCGTGCACCGTCTGGTCGAACCTGGTGATGGTCGGTGGGTTGCGCTCGGAGGAGACCGTTCTTGTCCACGGGGGTGGCAGCGGGATCGGTACATTCGCGATCCAGTTCGCC
>DXDP01000361.1 GCA_019115445.1 Candidatus Nocardiopsis merdipullorum | reverse complement strand
TGCCGGACGACTTCGTCATCTACACCGGGTTGGACGGCGACTTCGCGCGGGCGGGCGCAGCGGGTGCGGACGGGGTGATCTCCGGGGTCGCCTCGGCGTTCGCCAAACCGTTCGTGGAGATGCGGGAAGCGCTCGAAAAAAATGACGACGTGCGGGTCGGGCGTGTGCAGGACGACGTGGACGAGGTCGTCTCCGCGATCGAGGGCTCACCCACGCGCATGCGTGCGGTACATCGGTTGGCCGGCCGTCCGGTCGGGGGCAGGCGCATGCCGATCCCCGAACCGGACGCCGACACGCTCGCGCAGCTGAAACGCATGCTGCCCCGATTCCACTGAACGGTCGGGGGCCACGAGAACCGCAGCACGCGTGGCCCCTGCCCGTGACACCTGGTCGCTGTCGACGCCGGTCGAACGGTGACCCGTCGAGAAAGGTCGATGATGACATACACCTTCCCCACCCCGACCCAACGTCCCGCGCTGCGATCGAGGACCGTTCACCTCATCGCCAGCGGTGATCTGCGCGAGTCGGCGAATGTTGCCGGTTGGCCCATGCAGGTCCAGCTCGAACAGGGCATCACACGGGTGGTGGAGAGCTTGGGCATGCGCGTGGTGCGTGCCAACGAGGTCGACCCCGCCACCGGGCACGGTTTCATCTCGAGCCAACGGATGGGGTTGGAGGTGTTCAAAAACATCCCTGCGGACGCACCGCTCATCGTCGCCGAAGCGGTCTGGCAGTATTCGCACCATGTCCTTGCCGGGCTGCGCACGCATCGCGGTCCGATCCTGACCGTGGCGAACTTCCAGGGCGACTGGCCCGGACTCGTCGGACTTCTCGGTCTCAACGCGGGACTGACCAAGATGGGACGCTCCTACTCCACGATCTGGTCGGTCGACTTCACCGACGACTGGTTCCGCGAAGGTGTCCGTGAATGGCTCGAGACCGGAACCATCGTGCACGACCTTTCGCACATCCGCCCGCTGCCGGAACTTCCCACCTCCGCAGAACGCGACCTCGGCAGGGCCCTGGGGGATCAGCTGCTCGCAGACAAGGCGCTCATCGGGGTCTTCGACGAAGGCTGCATGGGCATGTACAACGCGATCTTCGACGACGAGTTGCTGAATCCGACCGGCATCCACAAGGAACGTCTGTCCCAGTCGGCCCTGTACGCCGAGATGCTCGAGGTGGAGGACCACGAGGCCGACAAGATCGGCGACTGGTTGCGTCAACGGGGGATGACCTTCCAGCTCGGGACCGACGAGAAGACCGAGCTGACCGCATCGCAACTGCGGTGGCAGTACAAGATGTACATCGCGGCACTCCGCATCGCCGACGACTTCGGCCTCGACGCGGTCGGGATCCAGTACCAGCAGGGCCTGAAGGATCTCGTACCCGCCTCGGACCTGGCCGAGGGGTTGATGAACTCCACCGATCGGCCGCCCGTGTTCTCCCGTGACGGGAAACGCGAACTGTTCGCCGGTCGTGCATTCCCCCACTTCAACGAGGTGGACGAGGGTGCTGCCATCGACGCACTCGTCACCGACAGGGTGTGGACGGCGATGGGACTCCTTCCCGACAACACCCTCCACGACGTGCGCTGGGGCGAGGAGTACGACGGCAGTTTCGTGTGGGTGTACGAGATCTCCGGCTCGGTACCCGGTTCACACCTGGACGGTTGGGACAAGGCAGAGGGGTGGCGTCAGGACCCGGTGTTCTTCCCGGCGGGGGGTTCGACCATCAACGGTGTGTCGAAGGCCGGTGAACTGGTGCTCTCCCGTGTCTACATCGACAACGGGACCCTGCGCGCGGACATCTTCCGTGGTTCTGCGGTCGAGCTGCCCCCAGAGGAGACCCGAAGGCGCAAGGAGGCCACGAACCCGGAGTGGCCCATCGCCCACGTGGTCCTGCACGGCATCACACGCGACCAGTTCATGGCCCGGCACAAGGCCAACCACGCACAGATCGTCTACGCCCCTGACGCCGAGTCCGCCGACCGTGCGCTGGTGGCCAAGGCGGCCATGTTCGAACGCATCGGTATCCAGGTCGACGTCGCGGGCGACGTCCGGGTCTGAGAAGGGCCGACGCCGTGGCACGCGCCCCGGCGTCGGTGGGTTTCACGAGGATCGAGGAAAAACATGATCGCGTGCACGATCGGGGTCGACATCGGCACGTCCAGCAGCAAGGGTGTGCTCGTCGACACGGCGACGGGCCAGGTGATCGCAACCGCCACCTCCGAGCACGTGGTACAGCGTCCGCACGAGGGCTGGGTCGAGATGGACGCGCAGATCTGGTGGGACGAGTTCGTGGAACTCACCCGTCGGATGCTTGCGGAGGTCTCCGGTGTGGAGATCGTCGGCGTCGGAGTCAGCGGCATGGGCCCCTGTGTCCTGCTCACCGACGAGCACGACGAGCCGGTGCGCCCGGCGATCCTCTACGGCGTGGACACCCGCGCCGTGGAGATCGCGGACCGGATGACCGACGAGCTCGGAATCGACGCGATCACTCGCGTGGGTGGTTCCACGCTCACCTCGCAGTCGGGCGGGCCGAAGATCGCCTGGATCGCCGAAAAGGAGCCGGAAGCCTACACCCGCGCACGACGACTGTTCATGCCCGCGTCGTGGCTGGTACGCAAACTCACCGGCGCGTACGTGCTCGACCACCAGGCGGCGAGCCAGACCTCGCC
>DXDP01000360.1 GCA_019115445.1 Candidatus Nocardiopsis merdipullorum | reverse complement strand
GATGAGGTTGTGGATGATCGTGGCCCCGGGCTCACGCTCCAGTTCCTGGGTGGCCACCAGTGCGGTGACGGCCGACGGGGGCACGGGTTCGCCACGCTCGTCGATGACGAAGCATCGGTCGGCATCACCGTCGAAGGCCAGGCCGATGTCGGCGTCGGACTCGCGGACCTTGGCCTGTAGATCCACCAGATTGTCCGGATCCATGGGGTTGGCCGGGTGGTTGGGGAACGTGCCGTCCAGCTCGAAGTACAGCGGCACGACCTCCAGGGGAAGGCCCTTCCCCAACACTGCCGGAACGGTGTGTCCGCCCATTCCGTTGCCCGCGTCCACGACCACCTTCAGGGGGCGGATCTCGGACAGGTCCACAAGTTCACGCAAGTAGTCGGCGTATCCGGACAGCAGGTCGCGTTCGGTCACCGTGCCCCGGGGTTTGCTCTCCTCCACGGAGGACTTCGACCCGTCCAGGATCTCTTCCGCCGACCGCCGGACATCACTCAGTCCGGTGTCGGAACTGATGGGGGCAGCACCAGCACGACACATCTTGATGCCGTTGTACTGGGCCGGGTTGTGGCTGGCGGTGAACATCGCACCGGGCAGGTCGAGCTCACCGGATGCGTAGTAGAGCAGGTCCGTGGAGCCGAGCCCGACGTGGACCACGTCGACACCCTGTCCGGTGACGCCCTCGGCGAAGGCAGCGGTCAGCTCCGGTGACGAAGGACGCATGTCGTGTGCGACCACGACGGCCGGTCCTTCCACCACGCGGGCGAACCCCGCTCCGATCGCCCGTGCGATGTCCGCATTCAGCGTGTCGGGAACCACACCTCGTACGTCGTATGCCTTGAAGATGCTTGACAGATCAGCCACGTGTTCTCCGGGTTCCGGTCGGTCCTGGGCCTGATGCGCCCCACAAAGCTAGCAAGTTCACCCCGAGGCGGCCCGGTGCGGAAAGGCCCACCCGCACCGTGGGGGACGGGATCTCAGGGTTGCCTCGGAGGTTGCCGGTCGGACCTCACCACACGTAGATGCCCACGGCGGGTACCGTCCTCGCCCTCCGGCTCGGGTCGCGCAGGCGGGCGCGCCGCTTCACGTACCGCGTCGGCGAGGGCCTCCAGGTCATCACTTCCCGGACCACCACCGGTCGTCTCGACCGGGAGTCGGACGACCTCCCAACCGCGAGGCGCGGTCAACCGGTCCGCGTGTGTGGCACACAGGTCGTAACAGTGTGGCTCCACATAGGCGGCCAGTGGACCGAGGACGGCGGTCGAGTCGGCGTAGACGTACGTGAGCGTGAAGACGGCGGGCTGCCTACAAGCGGTACGGGAACAGCGTCGAACATGGCTCACAGCGTCCGACTGTATGCCTTTGCCGAAGGACACGCCAGCACAGCACCATGACCTGGTCTGTTTTCCGAGTCCGTGGCTCGGACCACGTGGGGCTACGAAGAAGGCCGGAGATGGCCTAGGCTCAAGGCGTGCGACGAGTGCGCCTTTCCAGTGGCAAACCAGACCGAGTGCGCCGCAGGGACCGCCGTGGCCGAGGCATTCGCGGTCCTTTGGTGCCCTCCGACCTGCCGGTTTTCCGAAGCCGAGCACAGGCCTTCGACGACCTCGTCCTGGACGCGGTCGAGCGGCTGGAGCGCTTGTGGGCCCGGGAGCTGGCCAATGTCGACTTCCTCGTGGAGGAAGTTCCTCCGGTCCCACCGATGGCCGAGACGATCCCTTTCTCCTGCTTGGAGCACGGCCCTTCCCGCAGAGCCAGGATCGTGGTCTACCGACGGCCGGTGGAGATCCGGACCAGAGACCCCGAGGAGATGGCCCTCCTGGTCCACGAGGCGGTGGTGGAGGAGGTCGCCAACCTTCTCGGCCTCGAGCCGGAGTCGGTCGACCCCGAGAGCTGAGCAAGAGCTGAGCCCAGAACCCGTGAGGTTTCCGTCCTCAGGGGGCCACTCCGACCATGCTGTTGCGAACGGTCGGCAAGGCGACCTCCACCGGTGCCGGTCGTACCGGAAGTACGCTCAGGCCGTCCCCCGAGCGCAGGAGTCGCGCCATGTACACGGGTCCGGTGTCTTCCTCCACCAGGTCGAGCCGTACGGCGTAGCCGTCCTTCGGGTCGATGCCTGGAGGAGGTTCCCATGCGTCGCCGGAGCCCGGCCCGAAAACGTGTGTGGTGCCCGCGGGGATCTCCACCTTGACGGCGTCACCCTGGTCACCGCCTGCTCCGATCGGGGTGGCCATGACAGAGGTGTCGTGTTCGGGAGCACCGGCGATCACCTCGGTGTCGACACCGTCCGGCACGTCGGGCAGGATCGCGGCTGTGCCCAGGGGCGGGCTGAGCGGCTCCACAGCGGCCGTGTAGGCGGTTTCGGAGCCGTCGTCGATCTCGGCCACGGCCCCTGCGACCACGGGCCCGTCCGCCTCGATCACGACTGTCCCGGGCTCACCGCCCAAGAGGCTCTCCAGGGTGAGCCAGGCGGAGGCCGCGGGCGGCACGTGCACGACACGTGGGTCACCCGGGACACCCGTTCCCTCACCGTCCTCCTTCTCACCGCCCTCCCCGTCGTCCTCGACGGGCTCTTCGGTGAGGACATGGACGCGAGCCTCGACCGGGTCGTCACCGGGCGCGGCGAGCAGCAACCGGCGTACACCATCACCTCCGGGTATCCCCGGCAGAACCGCTTCCTCTGCGGGTGGAGCAGCCGGGTTGACCCAGTCCGTCCCACCGGATGCGTGCTCGGCCAGGAGAGAGGCAGCCACCCGCCCGGTGCTGGTTCGGACGTGGACACCGATCGCCGGGGTGCTCTGGACCAGTTCGGTCAGGTCCAGTTCGACGGACTCACCGGGGCCCAATGCGATACCACGGCTCTCGGGCGAGTAGGAGGGCCCATCGGCGGTGTAGATGTCCACGCTGACCGTGGCACGAAAGTCCTCGGGGTTGCTCACGTGTGCGGACAGGGTGTCCAGTTCCACGCCGTCCGGGTCGTGGCCCCCGGGAAGCGCGAACCACGTACCGATGGTGGGCTCGACGCACTGCACCTCGGTGACCGCGTCGTCGGACACCGTGGTCTGCGCAGAACCAAGGCCTGAGGCCAGGGCGTCCTGGGCATGGATCGCGGTGGACGAGCCGGCATCGGTGGTGTCGGTGCTCCACACCAGTCCCGGTTCGGTCAGTTCCTCCCCCACGAGTTCGTGTTCGGCACCACCTTCGGTGTCGTTCTCCTCTTCGGCCTCTTCGGCCTCGGCCTCCTCCGGGGCCGGAGGGATCGGCACTGCCCACAGCTCACCGTCGTCGTCCCGGCTCACCCGAGGAGCAAACGCGGACACCGAACTCTGCGCGTCGTCGTCGGAGGTCTCGTGCGGTGCGGGACACACTTGCACAGCACGTTCGGGGCGAACCGTACCGAGCTCGCTCGTGCCCAATTCCACCGTCACCGGCCGGCTCACGAAAGCGATCCCGAACAGAGCCGCCAAGGCCAGTGTGACCAGGCCGAACAGAGAAAAGCGATTCTCCACGATCAGTCGCACGGCCTATCCCTCCCCCCGGGAACCACCGTCGGTGCCCTTCTTCGGTCTGCCGGCGGCACGCCGCCGCCCGGATTTGCGCCGTGTTCCCCTTCTGCGTCCTCCTCGGTACACCGGGATGGACCCGGTGGTGGTCGCCGGTGGGGCGTCGGTGTCGGATCCGCTGTCGGCTTCTCGGTCCGTCCTTCCGACCTGTTCGGTCCGCTGTTCCTCGAAGTGCCTCTCCGGTTCCGCCTCACGGTCTTCGTGCGCCTGTCGTGGTCCGACACGCCGCCTCTTCGGAGGACGACGCAAGCCACGCGGGCGTCGCGGAAGGGGGGTCGGTGTCGACTCGATCAACCGGTCCTCCTCCTCGGTGCGTACACCGGGGGCCGCGATGACCGTGACCACGAGGAACAGGGCCGCCTGGGTGATCACCCAGGCGGTGTGCACGTGATCGGTGTACCACACACGTAGTTCACCACCGTGTACGGGCAGGTCCCAGGCCTGGGTGCCGTTCTCGGTGTCCACCGAGGTGAGCTCGGTACCGTCGAGGGTGGCCCGCCAGGAACCGTCCGTGGGTTCGGCCAGGGCCAACCGGCGTCCGGTGTTGCCCTCGCCCACGTGGGCGGTCATGTCGTCGGCGGAACCGTCGATCTCCAGGGCGCCGCCGTCGATCCCCTCCTCCGGTACGACCCGAAGAGCACCGGTTTCCTCGGCCACACGCCAGAGCCCGTAGTGATCCGACAGGGACTGGCGAGTCAGTCCCGGTGTCCCGTCGAGGACGTCGACCATGGTGGCGTCCGAGGGCACCCCGATCTCCGGGCCCGGGTAAAGCACGTACTGGATGCCGTGGTCGATGAGAGTGTGCAGTTGGTCACCGCCCTGACCGGCGCTGAGTTCGGCCACGGCGCGGTCCATGACCTCCCGGGACCGGCTTTCGGGAACAATGCCCTCCTCCCCCAGCTGGGGTTCTCTGCCTCTCACGACCGTGTAGTCCACAGCACCGTCCTCGGCGGTGGTGACCACCAGGGTGCGGGGTCCGGTGCCATCGGCACTCAGACTCTCCAGGGCGCCCGGGACGATCGGGGCCGCCCGTGCGATGACCGGTCCCTCCACGCCTTCCCAGATCCACATGGCCGCGGCGGAGACGGGTGTGGCAAGGGCCAGCACGATCACACCGAGCGCGAAGTATCGCTTCGGCCCGCCGGTCCGAACCATGTCGCCGAACGCGCGGGCCGAGGTGCCCGCGGAGAGCAACACGGCGGATGCGGCGAACGCCACCGCCACTCCGGGCCACACCGGTGCGGGAGGACCACCGTAGTAGGGCTCGATGACGATCCTGCTGGTCAGGATCGCCACACCGAGCCCGAACAGGGCCAGGGACCATCCGGCGGCGACGAGCATCCGGTTGCGTAGCAGGAACAGCGCCAGCAGGGCGGCGACGAGAAAACCGGAGGTGACCCAGACCGGCGGTACCCCTTGCCCGCCGGGTGACAGCATGAGCAGTTCGAAGGGGGCGGCGCCGGGTTCGGACAACTCCGGCCGGTGCAGCCCGGCCTCCAGCAACCACAACGTCGGGTGCAGGAGGAGTTCCAACGACCACGGCAGCAACAGGACCACGGGCAGACCGAGGCTCAGTGCGACATTGACGTAGAGGCGGCGGCCGACGTGTCCGAAGGCCACTGCGACCAGGACCCCGGTGACCAGGCTCATGAGCCACACCATCGGGACGAACGCGGTCGCCATCGCCAGGGTCAGT
>DXDP01000359.1 GCA_019115445.1 Candidatus Nocardiopsis merdipullorum | reverse complement strand
TTCGTCCTGCAGGACGCCGAACCCCTCTTCGAGGACATGCTGAGCGAGATCTCGCGGCTCTGGGGAATCGCCTACGTGCCACCCGAGCCGTGAGGCGAGGACAACGTATCCGTGCCACCGCTTCACCTGGCAAACCCTCACGTTCCGGGAAGCGGACCTTCCTCGGAGGCAATGCGAAGATGCACGGTGCCGGCAAGGGTGGC
Organism: Candidatus Nocardiopsis merdipullorum; assembly: GCA_019115445.1. GTDB lineage: Bacteria > Actinomycetota > Actinomycetes > Streptosporangiales > Streptosporangiaceae > Nocardiopsis > Nocardiopsis merdipullorum. The sequence continues at coordinate 18,773 of DXDP01000359.1, read as the reverse complement.
CCTGCCGGCAGCACGCGAAGGTCGACGGCACTGTCCTGGCGCCGCTCGTGGGCTCGAGCAAGAGCAACCGGGCGTTGGGCACCCGAGGCATCAACCCTCGACATCGGAAGGGCCGCCCCTCCCGTGGGAAGAGGCGGCCCGAGGAGCGGTGCGGATCAACTCCGGTCGATGGTGACGGTCGGGGACTCCCAGGTCTCCCAATGCTCCGGGTCGTCCGGGTCACCGAGCGCCTTCAGGGCGCGCAGCTCCAACCGGTAGTCACCGTCGCTCACCTCGGAGATCCGTCCGTGCGAGTCCAGGACGGTGCCGTCCCACGGGTAGCTGAAGAACGCGGTGCTGGTCTCGCTCCGGTTGGCGTGGTCGACGCTGATGGCCACGTTGCGGTCCGGGTGGACCGGACGGTCGGTGCGCTCGTCGATCACGGTGAATTCGAGCAGGGTGGCATGGTGATCGAGATGCACCAGGAAGTAGGGCACGTCCGGCAGGCCGTCGACCCACTCCATGGTGTAAGTGGCACCTTCGGGCCGGGAGTCGAAGCTCCCCGCCGGGTCGATGCATTCCACCCCGTTGAAGGCCGCACACTCGGTGACGTCGGCCAGCCAGGGCAGGTCGGCCTCCTCGGTCGGGGTGATCGCCTCGATCTGCTGGTAGTTGCCGTTGTAGGCGGCGTAGGGGACCCGGTAGGTCTCCTCCCCGCCCTCCTCCACGGTGACGTAGCCGCCGTAGACCATCTGGTCGAAGTCCTGGGCGGGCGGGGTCACGGTCACCGTGACCTCGGTGGACTCGCCGGCTCCCACGGTGATGCTGTTGGAGGAGAAGGACACCTCGGCGGCGGCGTCGTTGAAGTCCGGCACGAACGTGTCCCCGTGGGTGCCGACCGCGGCCTCGTGCCCGAGTTCGTAACTGGCCTCGGAGTCACCGTCGTTGGTGATGGTGATCGTCTCGGTGACCGCTTCCTCGGTCGCACCCAGAGAAAGCTTGCCGGGAACGATGCCGGTGTCGGCCAGCACCGCGCCGGGCACGTCGAGCATGCCCGCGCCCTGACGGTGGACGTTGTCCGGCAACCCCAGTTCCGGGTCACCCCACCAGTCCCGCGGGTCGGCGCTGTTCTGCAGGACATCACGCACGTCGTGGGCGCCCAGTTCGGGGCGTGCCTCCAACAGAAGGGCCACACCACCGGCCACGTGCGGTGAGGACATCGAGGTACCGCTGATGGTGGCGTATTCGCCCTGATCCATCGGGTAGGTGGAGTTGATCAGCCCCCCGGGTGCGCCGATGTCCGGCTTCAGGGCCAGATCGGGTGACAGACCGTAGGAACTGAAGGAACTGATGAGCCCGCCGTTGGGGTTGGGCGTGCTGATCTCCTCGTCGGTCCATTCCAGGGTGGGGCCTTGCCCGTCCTCCATCAGCTCGAGCAGGTGGGCACCGGACTCGTCGGAGATCCCCACGGAGAAGGCACCCTGGTCCTCGATACCGCCGCCGGCGAACATACCGGGCTCGTTGTTGTACATGACCACGCCGGTGGCGCCTGCCTCGACGGCGGCGTCGTACTTCTCGGCGAAGGCGCACTCACCGCGAACGATCAGTGCGGTCTTTCCCTCGGGGTCGTCCTCGAGCTCGTCACCCTCGGCCAAGCAGGCCCGGCCCAGGTGGACCAGCTCATCGGTCCGGCCGGAGGGCGGTGGTTCCTCGGCGTTGTCCATCGTCATGAACGGGATGTCCTCACCGCTGGGCACGGCCCGTGCGGTGGAGGTCATGATGTGGCTGTTGTCGTAGGAGGCCACCCCGATGACGTGTTCTCCCAGGCCCGGTGCCCCGGCGGAGTACACACCGGAGTCGCCCTCGTTGCCGATGGAGGCGACCACGACCATGCCTTCGTCGACGAGGTTGTCGGAGGCGGTGGCGGTGGGGTACTGCGGCCAGGAGTGCGAGGAACCGATGCTCATGTTGAGCACGTCCATGTCGTCGGCCAGGGCCTGCTCCATGGCGGCGATCATGATGTCCGCATTGGTGGAGCCGGTGCAGCCGAAGACCTTGTAGGCACCGATCTCGACGCCGGGTGCCACACCGGTCACCTCCCCCTCGGCCCCGATGATCCCGGCCACGTGCGTGCCGTGGCCGTTGCAGTCCTGTGGGTCCTCGTCCGGTTCGGGGACGTCGTGGTCGGGGTCGCTCGCGTCGAAGTCGTCACCGACGAAGTCGTGTCCGGTGACCACGCGTTCGTTGGGAAAGTCCCCGCCGCCCAGGTCCGGGTGGGTGTAGTCCACACCGGTGTCCATGACGGCCACGCGCAGGTCCTCCCCGGTGAGACCGAGTTCGTTCTGTGCGATGTCGGAACCGGTCATGGGCAGGGCGGTGTCGAGGTCGGGAACGTTCTCCTCGACCTCGGGGATCTCGTGCCGAACGACGGGATGGATGGCGGTCACGCCGGGGATCTCCCGCGCGGTGCCGATCTGGGAGTCCTCCATCTCGACGGAGAGGCCGTTCCACAGTGAGTGGAAGGAATGACGCTCGGTGTAATCGAGACCGTGGTCCTCGGCCTCGACACGGAATGCGGAGTGCTCCTCGTCGACGTGGGTTCTGGCGCCACCCTCCGAGGTGGGTGGGCTCTCCAGTTCGATGAACCACAGGCCTTCGGCCTGGTGCATGGGTTCACCGGTCTCGGCGGTCGGTGCGGGGTGGAGCGGGGCCAGTTCCGACCCCTGGTCCGCAAGGGCCGGTGTGGGTGCCACCAGGCCCGCTATGAGTGTCAACCCGGCGAGCGGCGCCAGGCGCGATCGGTGGGGTACCACCTTGTGAACACATCCCTTCTCCGTGCGCGCCTCAGGACACCGGGGGGCGGGTACCCACTGGGTTGCTTTGTGTGTGCGCAGGGGGATACGCCGCTTTTGTCCATCATTGGTTGTTCGGCGCGCACAGCACCGAAATCATTGCTGTGTGGCTCCCAAGTGTCAATGTCTCTTATGCGTAATTGCGGCTGGTTCCGCAAGAAATATTCTTGTTGTGATGCGCCGTGTACGACAAAACGGTCATACAGGGTTTTTCTTCTGTTTTTTCAATGATCCACTCAGAATGGCGTGAACCTCTCGTATTTTTCCTCGGTGGAAACCGCACCCTCCCCCCGAAGAAAGCGCATGCCACGCCAACCGGGAGGGAGGCACCGCCGATGCAGGGCACGCCGAGTAGGCTGGTCGGAGTCGGGTCATCCACGGATGATTCCGACCGACACCGAACGAGCGAAGTCCGGTGACGGTGACCCCCGATCACCCGAATCCGGCGCTGTCCCGCAACTGTGATGCCCCTTTTCGGGGACGAGCCAGGACGCCTCGCCGGTGTCGACGTCCCCGTCCTCGTGGGAAGGACAGGCCGTTCCCGTTCAGGGCCCGTGCTCCTTCCCCCTGTCCACAAGGAGCACAGTGCGCAACCCGCGTACCCTGACTGCTGCCCTGCTCGGCGCCGTGCTCGCCCTGTCGGCCTGCAGCTCGGACGAGACCGAACCCACCGAGAACGACCCCGAAGCCGCTGCGGAAGACATCGCCTGCGGACTCCCCGACCCCGATCCCGACCGTGCGTCCGTGGGCGACGGCAGCTTCCCCGTCACCGTCACCGACGACCTCGGCGAAGTGACCCTGGACGAAACACCCGAGCGGATCGTCTCCCTCTCACCCAGCCACACCGAGATCCTCTTCGCCGTCGACGCGGGGGACCAGGTCGAGGCGGTCGACGAGTACTCCTACTACCCGGAGGAAGCACCCGTCACCGACCTCAGCGGCTACGAACCCAACGTCGAGGCCATCACCGAGTACGACCCCGACCTGGTCGTACTCGAAGGCACCGGCGCAGAGACCAAGGAACAACTGGAAGCCGTCGACATCCCGGCCATGGTCGTGGACGCCGCCCAGGACCTGGAGGACGTCTACGCACAAATACGCACCTTCGGCGACCTCACCGGCAACCCGGAGGAGGCCGACAGTGAGGCCGACAGGGTCGAGTCCGAGATCAACGAGATCGTCGACAACGTCTGCGCCGAGACCGACGGAGACGGGCCGAGTTTCTACCACGAGCTCGACGACACACTGTTCACCGCGACCTCCGAAACCTTCATCGGACAGATCTACGCCGCATTCGGCCTGCACAACATCGCCGACGAAGCAGACGACGGCAGCGCCGCCGGTTACCCCCAACTGTCCACCGAATACGTGGTCGAGGAGGACACCGACATGATCTTCCTCGCCTACGGGGACGAGGACGAGGTCGAAGCGGTGGCCGAACGTCCCGCCTTCGACACCGTGACCGCCGTCCAGAACGACGCCGTGTACCTGCTCGACGCCGACATCGCCTCCCGCTGGGGTCCGCGTGTGGTCGACCTCGCCCAAGCCATCGGCGACGCCGTACTGGAACAGGCGAATTAGGTGAAAGGTGGTGCCGGCTTCCCCTTCGGGTGGACCTTGGTCGGGCTCGGGGTGCTCATCGTCTCGATCCTGGCCGGGGTCACCACCGGCGCCGCCTCCGTGTCGGCCGTCGACATCGGCCGCCACGCCCTCGGCCTCCTGCCGGTCGGAGTGGAATCCCCACTGACCGAACGGCAGGAGGCCCTGCTCGTCGAACTACGTCTGCCCCGCGTGGTCATGGGAGCGCTCGTGGGAGCCCTCCTGGCCACAGCAGGTGGTGCCTACCAAGGGGTGTTCCGAAACCCCCTGGCCGACCCGTTCCTGCTGGGCGCGGCTGCGGGCGCCGGACTCGGTGCGACCCTGGTCATGGTCTTCGGCGCCGAATTCTTCGCATCACCCCGCACGATGATCCCGGTCGCGGCCTTCCTCGGTGCCCTGCTGGGGGTGGTCGCCGCCTACCTGCTCGGCTCCGCCGCGGGCGGGGGAGGAACGGCTGCCCTGCTCCTGGCCGGGGTGGCCGTGTCGTCCTTCCTGTCAGCTGTACAGACCCTCGTCCAACAGATGGGGGTGGACCAACTCCAACGCATCTATTCCTGGTTGCTCGGTGGTCTGGGCCGAGGTGGTTGGGACGATGTACGGTTGGTCCTGCCCTACGCCGTGGTGGCACTCACCGTCCTACTGGCCTGCGGCTACCTGCTGGACATGCTCGCCCTCGGCGACGACAAAGCGGTCAGCCTCGGCCTGAACCCGGTGATGGTACGTCTGGTGGTGATCAGCGCCGCCTCGCTGGCCACGGCGGCAGCGGTGTCGGTGAGTGGTCTGATCGGCTTCGTCGGTATCGTCGTCCCGCACATCGTGCGTCGCCTGGTGGGCTCCAACTACCGGGCGATCCTTCCGATCACGGTCCTGCTCGGTGGGGCGTTCATGGTTCTGGTCGACATCGTGGCGCGCACCATCGTCTCCCCCGCGGAACTGCCCATCGGTGTGGTCACCGCCTTCCTCGGCGCACCGTTCTTCCTCCTGATCCTGCGTACCACTCGCCACCGCAGCACCTGATCGTTTCCGTTCCCGGCACACCATCGTCCGTGGTGCGAACGCGCCACACACTCTGGAAGACTGGTCATGCTATGGACATCACCCTGCTCGCAGTAGTCGCCATCGTCGTCCTACTCCTTGTCGTCGGTGGGTTCTTCCTGGTCAGGACCCAACGCTCGGTACCGCCGAGCAAGGAAAAGACCAAACCCGAGGTCACCGGAGAAGCCCCCGCGGCCCCACCTCAGGAAGACCGGGAACGGGACGAGGGGACCGTACGAACCCCACCCGCCAAGGCCCCTCCCGAGGAGGAGCCCGAGGTCTCCGTCATCCCACCGGAACCCGCGGTGGAGACCCCTCCACCGTCCGCCGGACGCATGGTGCGTCTACGCGCCCGCCTGGCCCGCTCACAGAGCTCCTTGGGGCAAGGCCTGCTGAACCTGCTCTCCTCCGACACACTGGACGAGGACACCTGGGAAGAGATCGAGGATCTCCTCATCACCGCAGACATCGGTGTCACCTCCGCCACGCAGATCGTGGAGAACCTGCGCACCCGGGTGAAAGTACTCGGTACCCGGGGCTCGGAGGAGGTCCGTGCCCTGCTGCGCGAAGAGCTCCTCGCACAGATCGGCGCCGACACCGATCGCCTCGTACGCACCGAACCGCACGGTGACCGTCCGGCCGTGATCATGGTCGTCGGTGTCAACGGCACCGGCAAGACCACCACGACCGGCAAACTCGCCCGCGTCCTGGTCGGTGACGGCCGCAGCGTGGTGTTGGGCGCCGCCGACACCTTCCGCGCCGCCGCCACCGAGCAGCTGCAGACCTGGGGCAGCCGTGTGGGCGCACCGGTGGTGGCCAAGGAGGAAGGTGCCGACCCGGCCAGCGTGGCCTTCGACGCGGTCGCGCGCGCCACCGACGACGGCACCGACACCGTCATCATCGACACCGCCGGTCGCCTGCACACCAAGGCAGGCCTGATGGACGAACTCGGCAAGGTCAAACGGGTCGTGGAGAAGAAGTCCCAGGTGGACGAAGTCCTCTTGGTGTTGGACGCCACCACCGGACAGAACGGTCTCCGCCAGGCCCGGGTGTTCGGCGAAGTTGTCAATGTCACCGGTATCGCGCTGACCAAGCTGGACGGCACGGCCAAAGGCGGCATCATCGTGCAGGTCCAACGGGAACTGGGTGTGCCCGTCAAACTCGTCGGCCTGGGGGAGGGCCCCGACGACCTGGCACCCTTCGACGCCGAGGTCTTCGTGGACACGATCCTCACGAGCTGACAAGAGCCGCGACAACCCCACGAGGCGTGCCGCCGTCGATCCGACGGCGGCTTCGTCGTGTCTTCTCCACGCCGGTGGAAGCAGTGGTTTTTCCCCGACACCGGAAATCGGGGCCCTCCGACGCACACCTCCGGGCACGTTGCGTACTTTCTGTTCGGTACCCTTTTTGGGCGGTGCGGAGGCCACGGCCGGTCGAAAAGCGTCGGCGCACGACCACCGAGACGCCCCCGTGCGGGCAGGACTTGTCCCCAAGAGCGCAAGTGGGAAAAACCCAGAGCCGTGTATCTGCGTCCCATGGAAGGGAAGGCGGGTCGCGGTGAGAGGGTCCCCTCGTCCCCCATGCCCCGCCCATACTCACGCGTATTCGTACAGTGCCCCGGTGAACGGGGTCAGGAGGCAAGATGGCGCCGGTCAGTCACAGCAAGTGTCGCAGTAGTAGGCGCTGGATGCTCGCCGCCGCCGGCGCGTGCGTCGCGCTCGGGTTGGCCGGATGTTCGATCGACCTGAGTCATCTGCGCCCAGGCGGAGGGGACGAGGAGGAGCCCGAACCCGAACCCGCCGAACCGGTGGCCGCAGCCCCCCTGTTGGAGGAAGCCCTCGAGGACCTGGCCGCCTACCCGGCCCTTGCAGTGACCGGACAGGTCGCCGAAAGTGTCGGTGAGGACGTACAGGACGCGACCTTGACGGTCGCCGACGGCGGCGCGGCCGGTGGAACGATCCGGATGAACGGTGTCGAGGGCGAGCTGGTCCAGGCCGACAAGAAGCTCTACATCAACAGCACCGAGAGTTTCTGGCTCGACCAGGGCGTCTTCGGGCCGGACTTCGACGACTTCGACGGCAACTGGGTACGTTCTGCCACCGACCAGGCCGGGATCAACCCCGCGGCCGTCCTGGCCCCGGCGCAGCTCGCCGACATCCTCGGAGAGCTCGAGGTCGAGGACGAAGAAGCAGTGGAGGAGAACCTCGACGGCACCCTCACCCACAAGATCGATCTGGCCGGTGAACGCAACCAACTGTGGATCGACGCCGAGACCAACCAGATCCAGCGCATCGAGATCGAGGAGCTCGTACCCGAGGACGCCGACAGCGGCCCGCAGGTGCGTCTGGACCTGGCCGAGGCCGACGAGACGGAGATCGAGGAACTCTACGACGATCTCACCACGGTCGCCGAGGACGAACTGGGTGCTTCTCGGGACGCCCGGATCGAGGTCGGTTGGGAGAGTTCTCCCACGATGGACTGTGAACCCGGCCCGCACTGCACGTGGAGCAACACCGTGCACGACGCCGGCGGCGACGGCAGCGGTACCGTCCACGTCCGCATGGACGTGACCTTCAGCAACGACGACATCGGTGATCAGGAATGCAGCGACACCGGCAAGCTGGAGGCCGGAAGCACCCTGGAGCTGTCCTGTGACGCCGACTACAACATCGTCAGCAGCACCCAGCAGTCCTACGAGATCAACGGTGAGGCCGCCCTGGTCACCCGTGGTCTGACCGGCGGTCAGCAGGAGGACATGCTCGCCGCGCTCGAGGAGCAGCGTGAGGCGACCCTGGCCGGCGGCGGTGAGGGGTCGGAGGAAGCCGCGGACGAGGAGGACTAGTGTCCTGCGCCGGTCGTGCGCCGGCCGAAAGTGTTGCCGAAGACGTCGGAGGAGGAGACCCCGTCGGGACAGCACAAGGGATCGCCCCCGAGCTGTTCGGGCGTGTACCTCGGTGACCGTTCCCGGGGTCACCTCTTCCTGTCGTCGAAGTTTCGGGCCGGTCCCGGTGGGCGGGTAGTCTGGAAACTCAATTCCGAGACGAAGGACTGGCCAAACTCGTGTTCGAGACGCTTTCCGACCGGCTGACATCGGTCTTCTCCTCGCTGCGCGGCAAGGGGCGGCTGTCCGAGGAGGACATCCAAACGACCGCGCGGGAGATCCGTCTCGCGCTGCTGGAGGCGGACGTCGCGCTGCCGGTGGTCCGCGAGTTCATCTCCCGGGTCAAAGAGCGAGCCCGTGGCGAAGAGGTCTCCAAGGCGCTGAATCCGGCGCAGCAGGTCATCAAGATCGTCAACGAGGAACTGGTCGAGATCCTCGGTGGCGAGACCCGACAGATCCGCTTCGCCAAGCACCCGCCGACGGTCATCATGCTCGCGGGCCTGCAGGGTGCCGGTAAGACCACCCTGGCGGGCAAGCTCGCCAGATGGTTGGCCGCCGACCGCAACACCCCGCTGTTGGTCGCCGCCGACCTGCAACGCCCCAACGCGGTCACCCAGCTACAGGTGGTCGGTGAACGCGCCGGATCACCGGTGTTCGCGCCCGAGCCCGGCAACGGTGTGGGTGACCCGGTCGAGGTCGCGCGAGACTCCATCGACCACGCCCGCCGCAACAACCACAACGTGGTCATCATCGACACCGCCGGGCGCCTCGGTGTGGACACCGAGATGATGCAGCAGGCCGCGGACATCCGCGATGCCGTCTCGCCCGACGAGATCGTCTTCGTCGTCGACGCGATGATCGGTCAGGACGCGGTCAACACCGCACAGGCCTTCCTCGACGGGGTCGGCTACGACGCGGTCGCCCTCACCAAGCTCGACGGTGACGCCCGCGGTGGTGCGGCGCTGTCCATCCGACACATCACCGGTCGTCCCATCATGTTCGCCTCCACCGGGGAGAAGGTGGAGGACTTCGACCTGTTCCACCCGGACCGGATGGCTTCGCGCATCCTGGACATGGGTGATGTGCTCACACTCATCGAACAGGCACAGCGCACGTTCGACGAGGCCGAGGTCGAGAAGATGGCCTCGACCATGGCCTCGGACGACGACTTCACGCTGGACGACTTTCTCCAGCAGATGGCGATGGTTCGCAAACTCGGCCCGATCGGGAACCTGCTCGGGATGATGCCCGGTATGGGGCAGATGCGGGAGCAGATCGAGGGCATCGACGACAAGGACCTGGACCGTATCCAGGCCATCATCCAGTCGATGACACCGGGTGAACGTGCCAACCCCAAGTCGATCAACGGATCCCGCCGTCTGCGTATCGCCAATGGTTCCGGTACGCAGGTCAGCGACGTCAACAGCTTGGTCACCCGTTTCTTCGAGGCGCAGAAGATGATGCGCAAGATGAAGAGCGGCGGCGGTATGCCCGGAATGCCAGGTATGCCGGGGATGCCGGGTGCCGGTGGTGGCGGCGGTGGTGGAAGGAAGAAGGGCAGGAAGGGCAAGAAGGGCAAAAAGGGTAAGCAGCGCAGCGGAAACCCGCTCAAGGCCCGTCAGCAGGAGGCCGAACGCGAGGCCGAACGCAAGCGGCGCCAGGAAGAAGGTGGGCAAGAGATGCCACAGCTGCCCCCGGGACTCGGCGGCGGAGCCGGCGGATCCACCCTTCCCCCCGGACTCGGTGGTCCGAACATGCCCGACCTGTCGGACTTCGAGTTCCCCAAGGACAAGTAGTGCCACGGGCCTCGCCCCTCGGGCGGGGCCCACGTGCCACGGGACGGCCCGCGTCGATGGATGTGACCACACGCGCAGCCGTCCTGGCCGAGGAACCCTTCCGCATCTGGCACAATTGAAGGGTCGACTAACGGTGGACGAGCCGGCCCTCTAACTTGCTTGTCGCCCACGTCCTGTCCCGACGGGGATTCGCAGCCCCACGCGGCTCGCCGTCAGGCGCCCAACACCGTATTACGGGAGAGACCACTCCAGTGGCTGTCAAACTGAAGCTCAAGCGTATGGGAAAGATCCGTACGCCCCAGTACCGTGTCATCGTCGCCGATGCCCGAAACAAGCGTGACGGCAGGGCGATCGAGGAGATCGGTAAGTACCACCCCAAGGAGCACCCGAGCTTCATCGAGCTCAATTCCGAGCGGGTGCAGTACTGGCTGTCCGTGGGGGCACAGCCCTCCGACGCGGTCAGAGCTCTCTTGCGCAAGACCGGTGACTGGCAGAAGTTCAAGGGCCTGCCCGCCCCGACCCCTCTCCAGGTCGCCGAGGAGAGGGACCTCGAGGCCGAGGAAGCCGAGTTCCAGGCCGTGCTGAAGGACCTCGTGCTGCCGGGCCAGGAGAAGAAGACCAAGAAGAGCGACAAGAAGGCGACCAAGGCGGCTGACAAGGCGGCCGACAAGCCGGCTGAGAAGCCCGCTGACAAGCCGGCCGAGGAAGCCGAGGCCAAGAAGTCCGAGGGCGAGGCCTGACGTGCTGGAAGAGGCGCTTGAGCACCTCGTGAAGGGGATTGTTGCCAACTCCGACGATGTCCGGGTGAGATCCAAACGGCTCCGCAAGGGCAAAGTGTTGGAGGTTCGAGTACACCCCGACGACCTGGGCAAGGTCATCGGCCGCAACGGCCGGACCGCCAAGGCGCTGCGGACCGTCATCGGCTCCCTCGCAGAGGGCCGCTACGTCCGTGTGGACCTGCTGGACCTGCACGAGGTGCGCTGAACCGCCTCCTGGGGGCGTTGGTCGGCCACACGACCGACGTCCCACGGTTGTGCCCGGGGAACCTCCGAAGGTGGTCCCCGGGTTTTGTCGTCCCCGCGCCCTCCGGAGTCGGGGTCACGGAAGGAACACTGCCCATGCGACTCGTCGTCGGCCGGATCGGCCGTGCCCACGGCATCCGCGGCGAGGTCGCGGTCGAGGTACGCACCGACGACCCCGACGCCCGATTCGCGGACGGCTCCGTGCTGCTGACCGACCCCGAAACCGCCGGACCGCTCACGGTCCGTTCCTCCCGCGCACACAGCGGGCGACTCCTCGTGCGCTTCGTGGGGGTGAAGGGCCGCGACGCCGCAGAGGAGCTTCGGGGCACACAGTTGCTGGTGGACTCGGCCGACATCGCCCCCTTGGACGATCCCGACGAATTCCACGATCACGAACTCATCGGCCTGACCGTGCACACCGTCGACGGTGAGACCGTCGGAACGGTCGTCGACGTGCTCCACCACGCACAGGACACCCTGGTCGTCGATGCCTCCGACGGAAGCGAGGAGGTGCTCGTGCCTTTCGTGGCCGCACTCGTCCCCGAGGTCGACGTGTCCGGGGGACGCCTGGTGATCGACCCCCCGCCCGGACTGCTCGACCTCAGCAGCACACCCTGACGCCGACCGAACGAGTACCCCGTGCGCATCGACATCATCAGTATCTTTCCCGACTACTTCGCGCCCCTGGACCTTTCCCTGATCGGCAAGGCGCGACTCTCCGGTCTGCTCGACATCCAGGTCCACGACCTGCGTACCTGGACACACGACCGACACAACACCGTCGACGACACCCCCTACGGCGGTGGGCCCGGCCTGGTCATGAAACCGGAACCGTGGGGAGAGGCACTCGACACGGTCGTCGGCGATCGTCCCGCCCGCCTCGTTCTGCCCACACCCAGCGGCCGCCCGTTCCGGCAGGCCGACGCGGAACGGCTGGCCGAGGAAGAACACCTCGTCTTCGGCTGTGGACGCTACGAGGGCATCGACTCCCGGGTCGCGGAGGAAGCCGCAGAACACATGCCGGTGGAAGAACTCAGTATCGGCGACTACGTCCTCAACGGAGGGGAGTCGGCGACCCTGGTCATGGTCGAGGCGATCACCCGACTGTTGCCCGGTGTCCTGGGCAACAAAGAGTCCCACGTCCAGGACTCCTTCGCCTCCGGTGGCATGGAACACCTCGTGGAAGGGCCGGTCTACACCAAACCCGCCGAGTGGCGTGGACGACAGGTGCCCCCAGTTCTGTTGTCGGGCAACCACGGGGTGGTGGACCGTTGGCGGCGCGACCAGGCGCTGCGCAAGACCCTGCGCAACCGCCCCGAACTGTTGGAAGCCGCCCCCGAGGAAGCTTTCGACGCACAGGACCGCAAGACCCTCACAGAACAGCCGGATTGACGTCAACGGTCCGTTCGGCGCGGTGGCGAACATATGGCAAACTGGATGGGTTCCCCCTGGGTGATCAGTGGCATCCGCATGCCGGCGGCAGGACGTCGGCCTCTGTGTTCGATCACTCGGGTGGTTCCACAGTTTCAGTCCCGTATCAGGGTCTTGCCCGCGCCTTCTTCCCGAACCTTCTCGGGGACAGGACGCGGCGCGCTATCGATGAGGATTCGTCAGATGCACACCGCCATTCAGGAGCTGGAAAAAGCCCAGCTGCGCACCGACGTCCCGGACTTTCGTGCCGGTGACACCCTCGACGTCCACGTTCGCGTGACGGAGGGCACCCGTACCCGTGTCCAGGTTTTCAGGGGCGTGGTGATCCGTCGCCAGGGCTCGGGCAACCGCGAGACCTTCACCGTTCGCAAGATGAGCTACGGCGTGGGTGTGGAGCGGACCTTCCCGATCCACAGCCCGGTGATCGACAAGTACGAGGTCATCGCCCGCGGCCGTGTCCGCCGCGCCAAGCTGTACTACCTGCGTGACCTGCGCGGCAAGGCGGCCCGTATCCGCGAGCGTCCCGAATCTTCCGGAAAGTAGTTCCCTTTCTTCGCGCCGAAGCAGAGCGTCTTCGCTGAAGGACCGGCTAAGCTTCGGCACGATGATCAATGACGACAGGGACCTCGGACCGGACGGGGTACCCGATGAGGAACCCGCCCGGCCCGGCTCGGAGGAGCACGGCTCCGGCTCTGGCTCCCGCGCGCACGACCAGCGTTCGGGAGCCAGAGGTGTTTCCGGGGACGACGGCAACGGGCCGGGGGAGAGGGCGGACGCCAAGATGAGCAAGTCCCGGAGCAGCGCCAAGAAGGGGTCGTTCTGGAAAGAACTTCCCATCCTGATCGTGATCGCCCTGGTGTTGGCATTCGTGATCAGGACCTGGGTGATGCAGGCGTTCTACATCCCTTCCACGTCGATGGAGAACACTCTTCTGGTCGGGGATCGGGTGCTCGTCAACAAGGTCGTCTACCAGGTCCGTGACATCGAACGCGGTGAGGTCATCGTCTTCAACGGGGGAGGATCGTGGGACGACCCGAACACCGTCTCCGTCCCCGAACCGGAGAACCCCCTGGCCCGTGGGTTCCAGTGGGCACAGCAGCAACTCGGCACCGCCCCCACCGGTAAGGAATACATCAAAAGGGTCGTGGGTCTGCCCGGGGACGTCGTGGAGTGCTGCGACGACCAGAACCGGGTCCTGGTCAACGGGACACCGTTGGACGAGGACGACTACCTGTACCCGGACAGTGTGGCCAGTCACACCGAGTTCGGACCGATCGAGTTGGGTGAGGACGAGCTGTGGCTCATGGGGGATCACCGCTCGATCTCCTACGACTCCCGCCTGAACCAGGACAACCCCGGTGGTGGCGCCGTTCCGGTGGACCACGTGGTCGGCCGCGCCTTCGTGATCATCTGGCCGTTCGGCCAGGCCGGGACCTTGGGGGTCCCCTCGACCTTCGACGAGGTGGAGACCGCCGACGATTAGAGGGGGACCTTCGTGCCCTCCAAGGGGGTGCTCGCCATCGGGTACGGTGACCGATTCGGCAAAAGAAATCTGCTCGACGGGGTACAAAAGTCCGTTCCGTGACGCATGATGGATCTCGGAGAGGACGGAGCACACCACGACCGGAGAGTGCTGACGAAAGCGAGCGCGCAGATGAGTTCTGAGGACCTGGAGAAGTACGAGGCCGAGATGGAGCTTCAGCTCTATCGCGAGTATCGGGACGTCGTCGGTCTGTTCAGCTATGTGGTGGAGACCGAGCGTCGGTTCTACCTCACCAACCACGTCGACCTCCAGCCGCGTTCGACGGAGAACGGGGAAATGTACTTCGAAGTCGTGATGGAGGACGCCTGGGTCTGGGACATGTACCGCCCGGCACGGTTCGTCCGCAACGTGCGCGTGGTGACCTTCAAGGACGTCAACGTCGAGGAGATCACCAAGTCCGACCTGGAGCTGCCACCGACCACCCCCGGAAGAGGATGACTCAAGATCCCTTCCGAGGGGCCGACCTCTCAACGGCCTCCACCTGACACAACACCGGCGGTGCCGCACACATGTGTGCGGCACCGCCGCCGTTGTCCACAGGAAAAAAACACCCCCTGGTAAGTGCACCGCCGATCACCGACCGTGGTGATGGGGGTGAGCGCCGATGCATCGATGGGCGCAGTACCGGCGGGCCACGGGCCGCCGCGGTGAACAGTGGGCCGTGGACCACCTGGAACGCTCCGGAATGCGCGTGGTGGACCGCAACTGGCGAAACCACGCCGGAGAGCTGGACATCGTGGCCCGAGAAGGCCCCGTCCTGGTCGTCGCAGAGGTCAAGACCAGAACCTCGGTGGACCACGGACACCCGGCAGAGGCGGTCGACATCGCCAAACGTCGCCGCCTGCACGCACTGGCCCGCGCATGGGCCCGACAACATCGAGTACGGGCCGCCCGAATACGGGTGGACGTCATCGCGATCCTCGCCATCGGTGGCCGTGTGTTCGTCTCCCACGAACGGGGGGTGGACCGATGAGCGTGGCCCGTACCCACTGCATCGCCCTGGTCGGGGTCCAGGGCCACATCGTGGAGGTCGAGACACACCTGGGCGGCGGAGCCGAAAG
The DNA here is from genome assembly GCA_019115445.1 of Candidatus Nocardiopsis merdipullorum. Classification (GTDB taxonomy): domain Bacteria; phylum Actinomycetota; class Actinomycetes; order Streptosporangiales; family Streptosporangiaceae; genus Nocardiopsis; species Nocardiopsis merdipullorum. The sequence goes on along the minus strand of DXDP01000359.1, from coordinate 3,574 downwards.
TTCCGTCACCCTGGTGGGACTTCCCGACGCGGCACTGCGCGAGGCCCGCGACCGCACCCGGGCGGCCCTGATCAACAGCGGAGAGAAATGGCCCTCGGGGTCGGTGGTGATCAGCTTGTCCCCGGCCAGCCTGCCCAAATCCGGCAGCCTCTTCGACCTGGCGATCGCCGGTGGGATCATGGCCGCCTCCGGGGAGGTCCCCCTCGACCGGCTCGACGGGACCGTCCTCATCGCCGAACTGGGCCTGAACGGGCGTGCCCGCCCCGTACTGGGCGTGCTGCCGGCCGTGGCGGCCGCCGCCGAACAGGGCTTCGCCCGTTTCGTGGTCGCGCACGGCAACGCCGCCGAGGCCCGCCTGGTGCCCGACATCGACGTGATCGCGGTGGACACCCTTGCGGACCTGTGCCTGTGGCTGCGTGGCGGCACACCCCCCGAACCCCCGAAGGAAAACACCCCCGAATCCACACCGACGGACGAGCACGCACCGGACCTGGCGGACGTACTCGGCCAACCCGTCGCCCGGCGTGCCGTGGAGATCGCCGCGGCCGGTGGGCACAACCTCATGATGTTGGGGCCGCCCGGGACCGGCAAGAGTTTGCTCGCCGAACGACTCCCCACGGTTCTGCCCCGACTGCGCCCGGATGAAGCACTGGAGGCCACGGCGATCCACTCGGTGTCGGGCATGCTCCCGGCCAACGCACCACTGATCACCCTTCCGCCGTTCGCGGCGCCACACCATTCCTCCACACGGGCATCGATCATCGGTGGCGGAAGCGGACACCCCACACCGGGGTGGGTGACCAAGGCACACCGCGGCGTGTTGTTCGTCGACGAGGCCCCCCAGTTCAGCCGTGGTGTCCTGGACTCCCTGCGAGAGCCCCTGGAACGTGGAGAGGTCGTCCTGGCCCGGGCCGCGTCCACGGTGACCCTTCCCGCCCGCTTCCAACTGATCATGGCCGCCAACCCCTGCCCGTGCGCCAAACCGGGAAGCCTGTGCAGCTGCCCGGCGGGGGAACGGCGCCGCTACCTGTCCCGCATCTCCGGTCCGCTGCTGGACCGTATCGACCTCAAGGTCGAACTACAGCCGGTGGCCCGAGCAGAACTGCTCGCCGACCGGACCTTTGCCGAACCTTCCGTGGTGGTGGCCGAACGTGTGCTGCGAGCCCGTGAACGCGTCGCAAAACGCCTTTCGGGCACCCCGTGGAGCACCAACGCAGCGGTCCCCGGCGCACGTCTGCGTCGCGACTTTCCGGCCGAACCCGCTGCCCTGCGGATCCTGGGCCGAGCCATGGACCTCGGCCAGATCAGTGCCCGGGGGGTCGACCGTGCACTCCGTGTCGCATGGACCCTGGCGGACCTTGCCGACCGGGAACGCCCGGGCGAGGAAGAAGCCGCCTACGCGTTCGCCTTGTGGTCGGGGCAGGCATGGTGAGCGAACGAGAGGCCGACGCCCGGGCACGTGCGTGCCTGACCGTGGTGGCACGCCCCGGCGACCCGTGGCTGGGGGCCCTGCTGGAAACCCACGGGGCGGCACGGGTGTGGGCGGACCTGCGCGCGAAGCGGCCCGCACCGGAACTGTCGGGGGAGAAGATCGGTGCGGAGCACACATGGCGGCGCTGGTCCACCCGGGCGCAGCGGGTGGACCAGGACGCCCTGCTCGGTGACTCCGTGGAGGCGGGGATCCGCTTCGTCTCCCCGGACGACCCGGAGTGGCCGGGACGGCTGAGCGAGGACAGAGTGCCTCCCTACGGCCTGTGGGTGCGTGGCGAGGGCGACCTACGCCACCTGTGCCTGCGGTCGGTGGCGGTGGTCGGTGCCCGGTCGGCCACCCCCTACGGCGAGCACGTGGCCTCGGAGATGGCGTACACGCTGGGTGAGCACTCCGTGGTCACTGTTTCGGGGGGTGCCTATGGGATCGACGGTGCGGCGCATCGTGCGGCGATCGCGGTGGGAGCGACGGTGGTGGTTCTGGCCTGTGGCCTGGACGTGGACTATCCGCGTGGACATGCGGCCCTGTTCGCCGATGTGGCGCGCGGTGGTGTCCTGGTGAGCGAGCGGCCGCTGGGAACGACCCCGCGCGCACCGGATTTCCTGATACGCAACCGGCTCATCGCCGCGCTGACCCCGGGCACGGTCGTGGTGGAGGCGGGGCGGCGCAGCGGTGCGTTGAACACCGCCTCGCACGCGACGGAAATGGGTCGGGTGCTCATGGCTGTTCCGGGACCGGTGACATCGGCGATGTCCGTGGGCTGTCACGTGCTGCTGCGGGACCGTCAGGCGTCCTGTGTCACGGGGGCCGAGGATGTTCTGGCGCAACTGGGGCCACTCGCGCAGACACCGGTGGACCGTCCACTGCGGGTGGAGGCCGACCTGTCCCCGGAGACCAGCCGGGTACTGGCCGCCGTCCCCCGCACGGGCGCGGGCACCGCTTCGATCGCGTTGGCCGCCGGTGGTGATCTGGAAGGCACGATGCGGGCCCTGGGGGTACTGGCCGCCGCGGGCCTGGTGGAACGCTGCCCGGCGGGTTGGCGCCTGCCCACGCCCCGTTGAACCGAAGGTAGAGCCTCGATGGCAACGGGTACGGTTCTGCCATGGCCACCCCGTACAGCGGCGCCCTGTTGGCCCACGGCCCGTTGCTCTTCCTCTCCGGTAGGTCCCCGGAGGCGCCGGATGGTGATGTCGCCGGGGACGTGGCGGGTCAGACCCGCCAGGTCTTTGCGAACATGGAACAAGATCTGCGTCAGTACGGCTCGGAGCTGTGCGATCTGATCAAACTCACCTACTACCTGCGGCACATCGCGGACCTCGAAGAGTTCCACGCCGCGCTCGGTGACTGCCTTCCCGACGGGATACGCCCGGTCGGGACCCTTGTCGAGGTCAGCGGGTTGATCGACCCCCGCCACCTCGTACACGTGGAAGGGGTCGCCTGCCTGTCGGGGGAGCGCCGATGAGTGACCTGGACCGCTTCGCCGAACACCTCACCCACGAGTTGGGCCGTTCACCACACACCGTGCGTGGTTATCTGGCCGACCTGAGGTCTTTCCTGGCGTATGTGGAGGAGACCGGTCGTTCTCCGGACGGAATCGATGTACCCGTGGTGCGGGGGTGGCTGTCACGGGCCCGGGACGCCGGGGCGAGTCGGGCCACTCTGGCCCGTCGGGTCGCGGCAGTGCGTGCCCTGACCCGTTTTCTGCACCGGGAGGGAACCTTGTCGAGGGACCCCGGGGCGCAGATCGCAGCGCCGGCCCAGCAGCGGTCCCTGCCCCGGGTCCTGGACGAGCGGCAGGCCGCGTCGGTGTTGGAGGGCCAAGTCACCGAGTCGCCGGTGGAGTTGCGGCGCTACGCCGTTGTCGAGCTGCTCTACGCCACCGGCATCCGGGTGGCCGAGCTGTGTGCCCTGGACCGTGACGACGTCGATCGTGGACGCAACACCGTACGGATCCTCGGCAAGGGGGACAAGGAACGCATCGTGCCGGTGGGGGTACCCGCCCTGGAAGCCTTGGACGCCTGGCTGGTCGGGGGCCGTCCGGAGTTGGTTTCCCGGGCTGTGGGGGATGCTCTTTTCCTGGGGGTG
>DXDP01000358.1 GCA_019115445.1 Candidatus Nocardiopsis merdipullorum | reverse complement strand
TGGAGACCTATGACCCCGAGGTGTGGGGCCGGGAGGATCCCGAGGGCCCCCTGGAAGAGGCGCGCCTGGCCTCCGCCGCGGCGCAGGCGGAGCGGATTCGCGTCGAGGTGGGATCCAACACCACCATCATCGGGGCCGACGACGAGGCACGCCTCAGCGGAGTGAACCTACGGATCAATGACGTGGACAACGTCATCCTTCGTAACCTGACCTTCTCCGACACCCACGACTGTTTCCCCGGGTGGGACCCGACGGACGGGGACAGCGGTAACTGGAACTCCGAGTACGACCAGGTGGAGATCTCCGGGGCCACCAACGTGTGGGTGGACCACAACCGGTTCGACGACGGGGACAACCCCGGCACCGAACTTCCGGAGTACTTCGGTCGAAAGTTCGAGGTGCACGACGGACTGCTCGACATCGTGCGGGCCTCCGACCTGGTCACGGTCGCCTGGAACCACTTCGAGGGTCGGGACAAGGCCGCGTTGATCGGCAACAACGACAACGCCACCACCGATCGCGGATACCTCAGGGTCACCTGGCACCACAACCACTTCGACGGGTTGGGAGAACGTGCCCCGAGAGTGCGTTACGGACAGGTGCACGTGCACAACAACTACTACACCGTGGACAGTCCGCACTTCGGCTACAGCCTGGGTGTTGGTCACGAATCGCACCTGTATGCGGAGAACAACATCTTCGACCTGCACGGTGACATCACCGCGGGTGAGATGCTCTACAACTGGGGTGGTACCGACATCGTCGAACAGGGCAATGCCGTGTTGCGTGACGGTGGGGGACGACTGACCGAGACGGACCTGGTCGAGGCGCACAACAAGACCCACCCCGACAGCCCGCTGGGTACGGAACTCACCTGGGTGCCGCAGCTGGTGAACGAGGTCTCTCCGGTCCATTCCGTGCGCGACGTACCGCGCCTGGTGGGCCCGAACATGCTCTGACCCGAATTCCCCGACGCACCGAAGGCCGGATCCGGACCACAGCCGGGTCCGGTCTTCGGCACGTCCGGGCAGTGAGCCCTGGACTCAAGACCCGAACACTCGTACCGGGTCGGGGCTCACTCGTCCGGATCGATCCGGCGGTTCAGGTCTCGGAGGAACTCCGGATCGTCGTCCGGACCGATCGGACGACGACTGCCCGAAGGTTTGGCGAAGTCGGACGGGTCGAGATTGTCGGCGGAGCTTTCCACCTCGCCCTCTGCGGGGGCATCGCCCTGTACGGGCGCGGACCGGCGCGGACGCCCCAGAAAGAGCCACAGGATCGCACCGACGGGGAAGAACAGTACGATCACCACCATCCACAGGATCTTCGGGAGGTTCCGGGTTTCCTGTCCAGGGGTGGTGAGCGCATCGAAGAACGCGTACACCCAAACGACGGTCGATACGAACGTGATCAGGCCACCGAGCCACAGCATGATTACAGCTTATCTCGCTGTTGGCTCCGGAAGGCTGGGGCGCCGACCACCTCGGGGATGGTACCGGCCAACACCCGGCTTCAGGGGGTGCTTTCGCTGGGTTCCCCGAGGAGGAGGGCCCGCACCTCGGATTCCCGGAAGCGTCGGTGTCCTCCGGGGGTGCGGATACTGCTGATCCGCCCCGAGGCGGCCCAGCGGGTGACGGTCTTGGGATCAACCCGGAAGAGTGAGGCCACTTCCCCGGGGGTCAGCAGGCGTTCGCTGGCTCGTTCCACCTTTTCGTTCCCCCAATCGTGCCCGCCTAGGAGTATGGGGGGCGGCGGGCGTTTGATCCCCTAGTGTGCATGAGTCGGTCCGTTTCCTCCCTAGTTTTCGGAGAAATTGCGGCGCTGGGGGAAGAGAACGGGATATGTGACCGGAACGTGATGTTCCGGTCTTGTTGTCGGGATTGCAAACATCCCATGACCGACTGAATCCGACGCGGTCATCTGTTTTTTGGGGTGGATACCACGTGAAGGTGGTGTTCGAGTCCCGTTTCGTCCCTGATCCCAGGGGTGTCTGCTGACCCGAATTCCAGAGCAGGCCGCTGGGGAAGCACGGCTTGGTGGGTTGGCTGTCCTGTGTGGAACGTAGCCATCAAGGTCATCTCCTTGTAGGTGATGGCTGGTGCTGGTAACGGTGGGCTCTCCACCACACGGGCTGAAAGCTCCTTCCTTCAGGAAGGGGATCCCGTTACTCGGATGGTCGGTACAGCGGTCGGGCCACCGGCCCTGGGACCTGCCGCCCACAACACGCCCTTAACCTGGTGGGCAAGGAGATGTGGACGGCGCACCGGGCATGCGATGCCCGGTCCCGATCGGCGGTGCACCGCACACCGCACCGGGTACGGCGACCAATCTAGTCCAGGTAATCGTCTGTTGTGAGGCTTTTCGATGCGTAGTTGGTTGTTCTACACCGCTGCCCGCCTAGGGCTCTTCGCCGGAGCCTTCGGGCTGGTCCAACTCCTCGGGGTCAGATCACTGTGGTTGGCGCTCATTCTCGCTTGGGTGATCAGCGGACTGGCTTCCTATGTCCTGCTCTCCAAATGGCGGGACCAACTCTCGACACAGATTGTGGATCACAACGAAAAACGCAAGGGTTCTCGCCTTGTGGACCGCCTCGACGGCGGTGCCTACCGGGAGGACGATCTGCAGGAGGAGGGCCAGGAGCCGGAGGCCGACACGGGGTCGGACGCCGAAGGACGCTCGACCGATGAAACCCCGGTCAAAGACACCTGAGGAACGCCCGATCGGGTTCGGGGCGAGCGGTGTCACGACTTCTCCTGGTCGTCCGCCGAGGTCCTCGACCGCTCCTCGGGACGGCGAAGCCGGTGACGTACCCGCTTGTGCAGCGGGGAGAGCACCGAGGCCAGGTAGACCGCGGCCGATCCCACGAGTACCGGAACGGTACCCACGACGCCCACCAGCGCGCCGAGCACGGGTGCGCCCAACGGGACACCGAGACGGGTCAGCGCGCCGGTCATCGCCATGCCACGCCCCACCATGGTGCGCGGAAGTCGTTCGAAGATGATCGCCGACAGGAGTGGGTTGATCAATCCGCTGAGGAAACCGCCGACGCTCCACACCAGCAGAATCATCCACAGGGGAACGTCCAGAGCCAGGACGAGGACACGTGGTGGCCCGGAGACGGCGAAAGCCGTCACCAGCGTGGTGGTACGTGGCAGTCGGTGTCCGATCCAGGCCGCGAGCAGTGAGCCGAGCAACGAGGTCGCCCCCATCGCTCCCGAGATCAGGCCGATCGTGTCCGGTCCCAGCCCATGGGTGTGCACCCAGATCGGCAGGATCACGCTCAACACGGTGATCTCGATCAGGTTGGTCACCGTGATCATGGTGACAAGGACCCGTAGAGGGACATCTCCCCAGACGGCCTTCCACCCCGCGTGCAGACGGGACAGGTATCCCTGGCCCGCTTCAGGGTCCTCCGCGTCGTCCACACCGGCCCGGGCGCGGGGTACGAACAGAGCCAGAGCCACTGCGGCCGAGAGCATGAGGGCCGCGTTGAGGTAGAACGCCGGTACCGCACCCAGAGCGGCGACGATCGCCCCGGCCGCGACCGGGCCCACCGTCATCGAGAGGCGCTCCACGGTGCCGGTGAGTCCGGCGACACGTTCCACATGTGTGCCGGAGGCCTCGGCCACGAAGGGGGTCAAGGAGACCTTCGCTGCCTCCGCCGGGCCGGTGCTCAGACCGACGAGCGCCACGAGCATCAGCAGAACGGGGAACGACAGCAGTCCTGCGCTGTGCATCAGAGGTATACACAGCAGGGCCATGGCGGCCAGGGTGTCCGCCCGTACGCCGACGACACGTTGACCGATGCGGTCCATGATCGGTCCACCGAGTAATCGGGCCAGGCCGTAGCAGCCCATTTCCACCGCGGTGACCAGTCCCATGTACGCGGGGCTGCCGGTGGTCTCCAGGACGAACCAGGGCAGGGCGATCATCGCGAGCCGGGTGCCCATGTAGGCCAGGCTCTCGGCAGTGACCAGACCGACCACGGGACGCGCCGAAAAAGATCCGGTCACAGTTCCTTTCCCCCCTCGGGGGCCTCTTCGGGGGTGTCCTCCGGGTGGGGGCTCGGGAACACGGCCAGCTGGATCTGCACGACGCGGTCGTTCGACCCGGACGGGGCCCTGACGACGTCCCGTGCGTAGCGGTTGAGCACCTCGCGCAGTTCCGTGCCCAACGCCTCGGCATCTTCGAGGGTGAGCAGGGTGCGCTGGTCGGACATGAATTGTGCTTCGCGCCACCCGTGGGGCTGGGAGCTCCACAGTGTGACTGCGGCGACCAACTCCTCCCACCAGCGAGAGGTCAGGGCCATGCGGGTGGCGGTGGCCAACTCCGGTTCCTCGGTGTCGAGATTCTCGGGGAAACGGATGCCCTTGTACGCGGCACGCCACCAACGTTCGCGGCCGGTGCCGAGGTCGGGATCCTCCGTGATGAAGCCGTAGGTGTGGAGCTGGCGCAGATGGTAGCTGGCCGAGGCCGAGGAGATGCCGAGCGCCTCGGAGACCGCCTTACCGGTCAGGGGACCCCGGATCTGGAGGAGCATGAGAATCTTCCATCGCAAGGGGTGTGCCACGCCACGCAGGGAGCGTGCGTCCAGGGTCGCGGCATCCTTGAACGGGTCGTAGGCGGACTCGGGATCGTTCTTCGTACTCATTCGATCAGAGTAAACACCCAAGACTCCTTTGCCAATACTCCTTGGCCAACAAATCTTGGCCAAGGAGTATTGGCATGGACGCGAGCAGGGGGCCGGGTCGCGGGTTCGCCGCAAGAGGTGCGCTCCGTGACCTCGGACCCGGGAGCCGTTCTCGAGTGCACGGGCTCACCGTGGACGTCCTAGGCTGGTCGCATGACCCGCGCGAAGCTCGACAAGAAACCTCAGGACGTCGCTGCGATGTTCGACGGCATCGCCGAGAACTACGACCTTGTGAACGACGTCATCTCACTCGGCCAGGACCGCCTGTGGCGCAAAGCGGTGGTCCACGCGGTCGATGCCCACAGCGGTGAGTTGGTCCTGGACCTGGCGGCGGGTACGGGAACCTCCTCGGAATCCTTCGTGCGCAAGGGGGCGCGGGTGATCGCCTGTGACTTCTCCCTCGGCATGCTGCGTACCGGGGTCGAGCGCCGGGGTGGAGCCTCCAAGGGCGGGGTGTCCTTCGTCGCCGGTGATGCTCTGCGACTTCCCTTTGCCGACCGCACCTTCGAGGCGGTCACCATCTCCTTCGGTCTGCGCAACGTCGTGGACGTGGATCTGGCCCTGCGGGAGTTGTACCGGGTGACCAAACCCGGGGGACGCATGGTCATCTGCGAGTTCAGTCATATCCCCGTGGGGTTCGTCGACAAGCTCTACGGCACCTACCTGATGGGGGCCCTGCCGAAGATCGCGGGCGCGGTCTCGGGGCGCCCGGAATCCTACGACTACTTGTCGGAGTCGATCATGGCCTGGCCCGAACAGGCCGAACTCGCCCGCCGGCTGCAGGGGGCCGGTTGGGAGCGGGTCGCCTGGCGCAACCTGTCGATCGGGATCGTGGCGTTGCATCGTGGTTTCCGCGCGCAGTAAAAGCCGATGTGAGGGGGCTGTCCGCCCCACACAAAGATAAAAATATTATAAAGAATCTATGTCCCGAGGGCTGTGCCGGCCTCGGGACTTTGTTGTGCCTTCGTGAGGTCCGGCGCGCTGAATGTGGTCGTGCGCTGTGTTTTTGTCAACAAAAGAAGACTTGGGCGTGCCTCTGGGGCATCTGTTGTCCGGTGTCTGAATCGGAGCGGTCGGTACGTGAAGCCCCCCGGGCTCGCCTCGCGGTGCGGAAGTGGTCTAGACTGCATAAAGGGGCTTGTGAAGTGCTTCACAAGGCCTCGAGAGGAAAGGCATAAGGCCCATGTCGGATGTGCCGAAGGGCCCGAACAACTCAAAAAAACCCTCGTGAGCGGGCCACCAACCCGTAGTCGCCCGCCACGGTGCACCGCGCGAGCAGTCGAGGACCAACCCGTGAGCGAGACAGCCATACCTTCTCCCAGAGGCCGGGGGAAGGTCGAAAATGACGCCGACGTCATCGTTGTCGGCGCAGGACCGGCCGGTGCCACAACCGCCTATTACCTCGCCCAGGCCGGACTGGACGTCCTGCTCCTGGAGAAGAGCGCTTTTCCCCGGGACAAGGTCTGCGGCGACGGACTCACCCCGAGGGCGGTGAAACAACTCACCGCGATGGGGATCACCTTCGAGGACGAGGGGTGGATCAAGAACCATGGCCTGCGCATCATCGGCGCGGGCACACGCCTCGAACTCCCCTGGCCCGAACTGGTCGAATACCCGAGTTTCGGCCTGGTACGTACCCGTTACGACTTCGACCAGATCCTGGCCGACCGGGCCGTGCTGGCCGGGGCCCAGGTCATGTGGCGCACCAACGTCACAGGTCCTGTGATCGACGAGCGCACCAACCGCATCGTCGGTGTGCATGCCAAGGACCCCGACCGCGAGCCGGTGACCTACCGGGCGCCGCTGGTCGTGGCCGCAGACGGAAACTCCTCCCGGCTCTCGGTGGCCATGGGGATCCGCAAGCGTGACGACCGACCCATGGGTGTGGCCGTGCGTACCTACTTCGAGAGCCCACGCCACGACGACGACCACCTGGAGTCCTGGCTCGAGCTGTGGGACCGCAGCGGCGACAAGGACGTACTCCTGCCCGGCTACGGCTGGGTCTTCGGTGTGGGTGACGGAACGAGCAACGTCGGCCTGGGCGTCCTCAACTCCACTGCCTCCTTCCAGGACGTGGACTACCGCAAGCTTCTGCGCCGCTGGACCGAGTCCATGCCGGCCGAGTGGGGTTTCACCGAGGAGAACCGGAGGGGCAGCATCCGAGGGGCGGCCCTGCCGATGGCATTCAACCGAGTGCCGCACTACTCGCGCGGTCTCATGCTCGTGGGGGACTCGGGCGGCATGGTCAACCCGTTCAACGGTGAAGGCATCGCCTACGCCATGGAGGCGGGCCAGATGGCCGCCGACGTGATCGTGCAGGCGCACGGGCGTACCACCCAGCAGACTCGTGAGCGAGTCCTCCTTCGCTACCCGGACATGGTCTCCGAGGCCTACGGCGGCTACTACACGCTCGGCCGCCACTTCGTGAAGCTCATCGGACAGCCCGAGTTCATGAAGTACGCGACCCGTTACGGGCTGCGTCAACGCACCCTCATGAAGTTCGTGCTGAAGATGCTCGCCAACCTCACCGAGCCACGCAGGGGAGATGCCATGGACCGAATCATCAACGGCCTGACCAAGATCACCCCCACCGCTTAGAGCCTTCCGGGGCCCTGTCCCCGGCACAACAGAATTTCGATGGGATCAGCCAGAGAAGAGCCGGCCCAAGTGAACACAATCACCAGCGCTCAGGTGCCCCCGCCCCAGCGCTCTGACCAGCCAGAAGGAGGGTGACGGTGGAGCTGTACACACCGGTACTCGTGCTCGGCGGTATCGGCGCCGCCTTCGTCGTCGTGTCGATGGTGGTCGGGGCGGTGATCGGCCCCAAGCGCTACAACCGCGCGAAGTTGCAGGCCTATGAGAGCGGTATCGAGCCCACACCGCAGCCCGCGGGTGGCGGCCGTTTCACCGTGAAGTACTACATGACGGCGATGATGTTCATCGTCTTCGACATCGAGATCATCTTCCTCATCCCGTGGGCGGTGCACTTCGACGCCATGGGTTGGTTCGGTCTGGTCGCGATCGTCCTCTTCCTGGTGAACGTCTCCATCGCCTACGTCTACGAATGGAGTCGCGGAGGCCTCGAATGGGACTGACCCGCACCACCACCATCCGTACCCCGCAGCCCAGCCCGGAGGAGGTCCGCTGATGGGACTCGAAGAGAAACTGCCCGCCGGATTTGCCCTCACGACCGTCGAACAGATCGTGGGGTTGGCCCGCAAGACTTCCATGTGGCCCGCGACGTTCGGCCTGGCCTGCTGTGCCATCGAGATGATGTCGGTCGGTGGGCCCCACTACGACCTGGCCCGGTTCGGCATGGAGAAGTTCGGTGCCACCCCGCGTCAGGCCGATCTGATGATCGTCGCGGGGCGGGTCAGTCAGAAGATGGCCCCCGTCCTGCGCCAGATCTACGACCAGATGCCCGAACCCAAGTGGGTCATCGCGATGGGTGTGTGTGCCTCCAGCGGCGGCATGTTCAACAACTACGCGATCGTGCAGGGTGTCGACCACGTCGTCCCGGTGGACATGTACCTGCCCGGCTGCCCGCCGCGTCCGGAGATGCTCCTGGACGCCGTGCTCAAACTGCACGACAAGGTGCAGAACACCAAGCTCGGTGCCCACCGTGAGCAGGAGATCACCGAGACCGAGGAGCGGATGCTGCGCCGGCCGCTTCCGCTCGTGGACAAGGACTGACATGAGCAACGAGTACGAGCGCGAGCGTGACGAGGCGGACGAGAACCTGCCCGATCAGCGAGGCCGTGAACGCCTTGCGGCACCGGTCAAACGCAGTGGCATGTTCGGCACCGGGGACACCGGGGACACCTCCGGTTTCGGTGGCCTCCAGGTCCGGGGCAGGACCCTCGCCGCAAGCAGGCGTCCCTTCAGCACTCCCGACGACCCTCGCACGGCCGACTTCGACCGGGTCGCCGACGACCTGGAGGCAGGGCTCGGCGACATGGCCGGTGCCGTGGAGCGGGTCGAGGTCGCACGGGGGGAGATCACCTTCCACGTGCGACGCGAAGCCCTTCTCGAGATCGCCCGGGTCCTGCGGGACGACCCCGCGCTGCGCTACGAACTGTGCACCGGCGTGGTGGGTGTGCACTTCCCCGAGCAGGAGGGACGCGAACTCCACGCCATCTACCATTTCCGATCCATCACCCACAACAGCGAGATCCGGGTCGCCACCACCTGCCCGGACAGTGACCCGCACGTCCCCTCGATCGTGTCGGTCTACCCGACCAACGACTGGCACGAACGGGAGGCCTGGGACTTCTTCGGAATCATCTTCGACGGGCACCCCGCGCTCACGCGCATCCAGATGCCCGACGACTGGCACGGCCACCCCCAGCGCAAGGACTACCCGCTGGGTGGCATCCCCGTGGAATACCGCGGTGCGACCGTGCCCCCGCCGGACGAACGGAGGTCCTACCAGTGACCCGACGGACCACAGTCACCGAGTTCGGCCAGA
>DXDP01000357.1 GCA_019115445.1 Candidatus Nocardiopsis merdipullorum | reverse complement strand
ACTGACCGAACATGGTGAACGCAAAGGCGATCGGCCCGTCCGGCATCCGTTTCCTGGCGGCAGAACGCCCGGGGGCCTTCTTGCGTGCGGATCCACCGGAGGAGGCACGCGCGGGCATCGGGGGTCACCTCCACGGGGAACGGATCGGGTCGGTGTGCGGGCACACCGACCCGGCACGGCGGGAAGCCTACTGAACCCGTCCCTTCGGCACACGCAGGCAGGGGGCCCCGGCGTGTCGTGGGGAAGCCTGCGTTCGCGGTGTGTCCGCCCCGGATCGGGACGGGTACACCGAGAACGGCAAAGCCCGGTCGCTTCCTTTTTTCCGAGTTCGACCGGATCAGACCTCGACGAGCACGGGGACGATCATCGGGCGGCGCCGGTAGGTGTCGTTGACCCAGCGCCCCGCGTTACGCCGGACGAGCTGCCGCAGCTGGTGCGAGTCGTTGACACCGTCCGCCGCGGCCTTGTCCAGCGCGATCTGGATGCGGTCGATCACGTCGTCGTAGGCGTCCGGCCTGATGCCCGCGCCACGGGTGTGGATCTCGGGTTCGCCGAGGATCTTGCCCGTGCTCGAATCCACCGCCACGACGATGGAGATGAAACCCTCGTCGCCGAGGATGCGGCGATCCTTGAGGGCCGCGTCGGTGACGTCGCCCACCGAGGAGCCGTCCACGTAGACGTAGCCGGCCTGTACCGCACCGACCACCGAGGCCTTGTTCTTGTACAGGTCCACGACCACACCGTCACCGGCGATGATGATGCGGTCGTTCGGCACGCCCGTCATCTTCGCCAGATCGGCGTGGGCGCGCATGTGCCGCCATTCGCCGTGCACCGGCATGAAGTTGCGCGGTCGCACCATGTTGAGCACGTACAGCAGCTCACCCGCGGAGGCATGACCGGACACGTGCACCAGGGCGTTGCCCTTGTGCACGACCTTGGCTCCCCATCGTGTCAGGCCGTTGATGACTCGGTTGACCGAGTTCTCGTTACCGGGGATGAGGGAGGAGGCCAGCAGGACGGTGTCGCCCTCCTCGATACGGATCTGGTGGTCCCGGTTGGCCATACGGCTCAATGCCGACATCGGCTCGCCCTGAGATCCCGTGCAGATCAGGACCGCCTCGTCCGGGCGCATCTGGTCGAGCTGTTTGACGTCGATGATCGTGTCACCGGGGATGTCGAGGTAACCCAGGTCCCGGGCGATGTTCATGTTGCGGACCATCGAGCGGCCCACGAAGGCGATCTTGCGGCCGTGTGCGACGGCGGCGTCGATCACCTGTTGGACACGGTGCACGTGGGAGGCGAAGCAGGCCACCACGATGCGCTTCTCGGCGTTGCGGAAGACCTTCTCGATGTCCTCACCGAGGTCGCGCTCGTTGACGATGAACCCGGGTTGCTCTGCGTTGGTGGAGTCCGACAGCAGCAGGTCGACGCCCTCGTCACCGAATCGGGCGAACCCTGCCAGGTCGGTCAGACGGCCATCCAGCGGCAACTGGTCCATCTTGAAGTCGCCGGTGTGCAGCACGGTGCCGCCCGGGGTACGGATCCCCACGGCCAGCGAGTCGGGGATGGAGTGGTTGACCGCGAAGAACTCCAGGTCGAAGGGGCCGAAGCTCTGCCGCTGCCCTTCTTCGACCTGGATCGTGGTCGGCTTGATGCGGTGCTCGCCCAGCTTGGCGGTCAGGAGCGCCAGTGTGAGCCTGGAACCGACGAGCGGGATGTCGGAGCGCTCACGCAGCAGGAACGGCACACCGCCGATGTGGTCCTCGTGCCCATGGGTGAGCATGATCGCCTCGACGTCGTCGAGTCGGTCCCGGATGTGGTCGAAGTCCGGCAGGATCAGGTCGACGCCGGGTTGTTCCTCCTCGGGGAAGAGCACACCGCAGTCGACGATGAGCAATCGGCCGTCGTACTCGAAGACGGCCATGTTGCGGCCGATCTCGCCAAGACCGCCCAGGGCGACCACGCGCAGGGCGCCCTCCCCCAGGGGTGGTGGCGCGGACAGTCCGGGATGCGGGTGGCTCATACCGACCCCTCCGCAAGACGTTCGACGTGGACGGCACTGGCCGGGACGGCCTGGTGCGGGGCCAGGCCGATGGGGCCCTTGACCCCGGCGGCGGCCAGGTCCTCGCGCAGGAGCGCCTGCAGTTCGGAGGAGGCGTCGGCCAACGGGGTACGGACGGGGCCCGAGGGCAGACCGAACAGGTTCAGCACGGCCTTGACGGTGATGACCCCCTGAGTGCGGAAGATGCCGGTGTACACCGGGGTCAGCCGGCGGTGTATGGCCAACGCCTGGGCGACCTCGCCCGCGTCGAAGGCGTCGATCATCTCCTTGAGGTCGCTGCCGACGATGTGGCCGACAACACTCACAAAACCCGCGCCCCCCACCGACAGCATCGGCAGGTTGAGGATGTCGGTACCGCAGTAGAAGGCCAGGTCGGTGCGTTCCATCACCCAGGAGCCGGCGCCCAGATTGTCCTTGGCGTCCTTGTTGGCGACGATGCGCGGGTGCTCGGCGAGCCGCACCAGCGTCTCGGAGGCGATCGGCGTACCGGTGCGGTGCGGGATGTCGTAGAGCATCACCGGTAGTTCGGTGGCATCGGCGATGGAGGTGAAGTGGCGGATCAGCCCCTCTTGCGGGGGCTTGTTGTAGTACGGCGTCACGGCCAGCAGGCCATCGGCACCCGCCTTCTCCGCGGTCCTGGCCAGGCTGAGGCTGTGGCGGGTGTCGTTGG
>DXDP01000356.1 GCA_019115445.1 Candidatus Nocardiopsis merdipullorum | reverse complement strand
AACAAAGGCACGAGCCAGAGCAGGGCGGCCAGGATCGCGACTGTGTACAGTGCGATCGCCCCCACCGGCAGGGAACGACGCGGGCGTCTCGGCGCGACGTGCTTTGTCACCGAGGAGACCGGTGAGGTGGTCGGCTTTGCCGTGGAGGTGGTCATCGGTCCTCCTTCCGGGCGAAGAAACGGAACTGGGCGATGGAGGCGATGATGACGAGCACCATGAAGATGTAAGCCATGGACGAGGCCAGACCGATCCGCAGGCCCACGAAACCGGAGTCGTAGATGTACTGGATGATGGTGCGGGTGGCGAAATTTGGACCACCCCCGGTCATCAGGTAGATCTGCTCGAACACACGCAGGGAGCCAATGAGCTGCAGGATGGTGATCAGTACCGTGGTGCGTCCCAGCAGTGGCATGGTGATCCTGCCGATCCGCTGCCAGGCCCCCGCACCGTCGATGGACGCCGCCTCGTACACGTCCTTGGGAATGGATTGCATGGCGGCCAGGTACAGCAGGTAATTGAAGCCGACCTGCCACCAGGCAGTGGCGATGACCACCGAGATCATGGCAGTGTCCTCGGCGAACAGCCAGTCGGCCCCGGGCAGCCCGAACCGGCCGAGGACACCGTTGAACAGCCCCAGGCTGGGGTTGTACATCCAGTTCCAGATGAGCGCCATGACCGCGACGGGGAGCACGAACGGCGCGAAGAACGAGAAGCGCAGGAACCAGCCCAGTCGACGGGCGTGATCGGTGAGCAGGGCCAACCCGAGGGCGAGCAGGACCATGATCGGCACGCTGAGCACAGTGAACACCAGGGTGTTCCACAACGCGTCGTACATGGCGCTGTCGGTGAGGGTCTCGTTCCAGTTGTCCAGCCCGACCAGGGATACCTCTCCGCCGGCCAGGCTGCGGTCGGTGAAGCTGTAGTACAGGCCCACGATCGCAGGCCAGACCAGGAAGAGCAGGTAGAAGGCAAGGAAGGGCACGATGAACCAGAGCCCGGTCCAGGTGCGGGGTTTGCGTCGTACATCGGTGATCTTGGTTGCGCCGGTCGACGGGCGCCCGGAAGCGGGGATCCGCTCGGACATGGTGTGCCTCCCTACACCGGTGACGGCACTTCGAGCATGGTGCGGAAGATCCCCTTGAGCTGTTCCAGTGACTCTTCGGGGGTCTGGGTGCCCTGATGCAGGGCGGTGAGCGGGCCGGTGGCGTCGTCCTGCAGCAGGCCGGCCGACCCGCTGAACCAGGCCTCGGGCTCGAACACGACGTTCTCGGCTGCCTCGCGGTACTCCGATTGCGGATGCAGTGCTTCGTACTCCGCGCTCTCGACGACCGGTTGGTAAGCGGGAATGTGTCCGCTACCAGCTCCCCAGGCGAGGCTGTTCCTGTGCATCCAGGAGACGTACTCCAGGGCGGCTCGGGTGGTGTCCGGGTCACGGTCGCGCTGGTGCGGGAACGCATAACAGTGCAGATCACCGCGGGTTCGGTGGTTACCGAACAAAGCGGGGAACTGGCCGGCGGAGAATTCCACGCCGGCATCCTCCAGTGCCGCGATCTCCCAGTTTCCGTGGATCATCAGACCGGCTTGACCGTTGGCCAGGTTGGCCGTGGTGTCCGCGCCCTCGGAGACCCTGGGGGACAGTCCTTCCTCGGAGAGGCGGTACATGACTTCCATGGCCGTGAGCGCCTTGTCGTCGTCCATGGTGAAGTCGTCCTCACCGAAGACCAGATCGCCGTCCTGCTGCCGGTAGAGACTCCAAAAGTTGGGCCAAGGGCCCCAGGTGTCCAGGGACAGTCCGAAGCCACCGGTGACCGACCGGATCTCGCGCAGCATGTCGAGATAGTCGTCCAGGCCGTTGGTCTCGATGAGACGGTCCTCGGAGTCGAGCAGGCCCGCCCGGCGACACACGTCGAGGTTGTAGAACTGGACGAGCAGGTGGGTGTCGAAAGGGATGGCGTACAGTTCCCCGTCGAAGACGCACTGTTCCCATACGTGCGGCAGGAAATCGGCCTCGTCAATACCGGCCTCGGCGAGCATGCCCGGATCGATGGGGTCCAGCAGGAGCCCGGGAGCAAGACTCTCCAGCCGTGAGACGTGAACGGTGGCGATATCGGCACTTCGTCCGCCCGCCGCGCCCATGGCGACCTTGGTGTAGAAGGGGGCGCCCCACTCGATGGTGGTGGCCTTGAAATCGATGTCGGGGTGCTCGCGCTCGTAGTCCTCGTGCATCTCGATCATGCGTGATCCGTCGCCACCTGCGAAGAGGTTCCATTGGCGTAGTTGGGTCCGGTCACGCATCAGGCTGTCGGACGGTCCGCAGCCCGTCGCTGTGAGCCCCGCGACGGCCAGGGCGCCACCGACGAAGGCTCTGCGGCCCGGTCCGGTGGGTGGGTGCGGTGCTGAGGAACGGAGAGGGGACGGCTCGTTCGAACTGTTGCGCATGGTGGGCTCCTTGCGCTGGGGGGACGGGGAGGGCTGTGGCCCTCCCCGCTGTGGTGTTGGTGCGCGCAGTGGCGCCTCACGGAGTGCCCGGGTCCGGGTGGTGTGCTCAGACCTGGACGTACTCGATTCCGGCGAGGTCACACAGGACCCGCCAGTCCTCGGCCCGGTGGCCGATGTTCATGGCCATGTGGTGTGTGCCGCCCGCGCGCAGCCAGGCGTCCATGCAATCCCGGATCCCCGAGGAGGGACGGAACTGGCCGTAGGGCATTTCCAGGGACGGCAGCTCGGGGGCGTCGATGATCTCTCCTTCCGCCACGACCAGTCGGAAGTCCTCCCCGCCGAGCGCGACGAGTGAGGCCAAGGTGGCCGGGCCGGTGCGGTAGCGGAACACGACCGTCGGCGGGTCGGCGAGCCCGCCGATGCCGAGGGGTCGCTTGATCAGGCGCAAAGGTTCGTCGTCACGGGCCACACGCCAGTTCCCTTCCCCCATGTGGCTCATGAGGATCGAGTCACTGGGGAAGTCCATGGCATACATCTCGGTGAAGTGTCCGTCCCCCGCGAGCTGGTGTCCGGCGTGGACGATGGCGGCGGCCAGGACGTCCCCCTCCCCCGCGAAGCCGTAGCCCTGGGCCATGAGCGTGGAGGCAGCGGCCATGGGCAGGCGGGCGAAACGACCGTCCTCACCGATGGCGTCGAAGTGGGTGGAGTAGGCCTCGCAACCGTGCTGGACGAGCAGGCGTTCGATGCCCAGTTGCATACGGGCGTGGTCTTCGCGTTCCTCCTTCGACAGTCGCTGGTCGACCTCGAAGTTTTCGTCCTCCCACTTCATGAGTGCGGACACTTCCTCGGAGGACAGCTCCGCCATGGTGCGGTGGAGTGCTCCTGGGGCGATGACCTCGACCTCCGGGCCGAGGGAACGCAGCAGTGCGGTCTCGTCGACCCGGGCATCACCCATGCCGTTCATGGGGTAGCCGAACACACCCACCCTCAGGCGACGCCAGGCCGTGACGGCACGTGCCGCCCGGGCCCAACGGTCGAACCGTTCGGCGAACTCCGGGCTTTGCCATTCACCGGTGATCACCTCGAACGGCCTGCCTGCTCGCACCATGGCGTTGGCGGTGTCCTGGGCGCCGTGGATGCCCTGGTTGTAGGTCATGTCGTCCATGTCCCAGGCGGCCGTGACCTCGGGGTCGGGCTGAATGTTGGCCAGGGCCACCGGGAGACGGGTCTGGGTGAGGGCGCGGGTCACCCGCATGGACGGCCCGTAGGTCAGCATGACCACGAGGACCCCGTCCAAGCCGGCGTCCTCGAAGTCGCGCACGGCCTGCTCGGCCTGGTCACGACCGCGTACCGGCGGGGCGACGGTCCACTCCGCGGTGTCGGACAGCTTCTCGGCCACCCGGGCCGCGTAACCGGCCTGGTGTTCGGTGATGCCGGGGATCATGTCGTCGTACAGGGGCTGCATGATGCCGAGGAGACCGATGCGGGGACGTGGGGCCGGCAAGGTACGGGGTGCGGTGGGTGGTGCGGGCACGGAGGCATTCCTCACTGTTGTCCGTAGGCGTTCTGATAGCGGTCGTGGAGTGCGTCTACGTGGTGTTGGGGGATGCGTTGGACCGGCC
>DXDP01000355.1 GCA_019115445.1 Candidatus Nocardiopsis merdipullorum | reverse complement strand
CCCCGACGATCGAGGACGGGCAGCAAAACACCCTGCTCACCGCAGAGGGCACACTCACCAACAACGGCACCAAGGGCACCCCCGCGCTGGTGGCGGACGTGTTCGGTGACTGGCGCGAGGAGCTGATCCTGCGCACCGAGGACAACCGTGCGTTGAGGATCCACACCAGCACCGAGGTGACCGACCACAAGCTGCACACCTTGATGCACGATCCGCAGTACCGCGTGGGCGTGGCCCAGCAGCAGACCGCCTACAACCAACCGTCGCACCCGAGCTTCTATCTCGCTTCGGACATCGACTGGTCGCGCGTGGAGGTACCCGAGATCATCCGACCCGAGTAAGGACTTCCCGGGCCCGGCGTGCGCCGGGCCTGGGAACGGTCGGACGGTCAAGAAGTGACGGCCACCTGGCCACGGTCCTTGGCCACAGGGCCGTTCTTGCCCGGACGGATGTCGTCGCTGAAGATCTCGGTCGGCAAGTACACCGCGCAGCAGGCGTTGGGCACGTCCACGACCCCGCCGATGCGACCCTCGATGGGTGAGGTGCCGAGGATCAGGTACGCCTGCTCCCCGGTGTATCCCCATTTCTCCAGGTAGGAGATCGCGTTGAGGCACGCGTTGCGATAGGCCTCGGTCGCGTCCAGGTACAGGTTCGTGTCGTCCCGGTGGTCCACGGAGACACCGATGAAGGTGAGGAACTCCGAGTACTGCGGGGCGACCCTACCGGGCTGGAACACCGGGTTACGGTGCACCCCGTAGGTTTCCATACCACCCTTGATCACATCGACCCGCAGGTCGATGAACCCACCCATTTCGATGGCACCACAGAAGTTGATCTCACCGTCCCCCTGGCTGAAGTGCAGGTCGCCGACGGAGAGCATGCCACCGGAGACGTGTACCGGGTAGAAGACCCGCGATCCCCTGGTCAGGTTCTTGATGTCCAGGTTGCCACCGTTCTCGCGAGGTGGAACGGTACGTGCGCCCTCCCTGGCGATGCGTTCCGCCAGTTCCCCTTCGGCGGTTCCGGCGAGCGTGTCGTTGGCCAGTGGTGGAAGGGCCAACGGTGGGACCCGTTCCGGGTCGGTGGCGATGAGGTCGCGTTCGCGCCGGTTCCAGCTCTCCAGGAGCTCTTGGGACGGGGCCACGGCCATGAGCCCGGGATGGGTGATGCCGGTGTATTCGACACCGGGCACGTGCCGGGAAGTCGCGACCTGCCCGTGGAAGTCCCAGATCGCCTTGTAGGCGTCGGGGTAGTAGTCGGTGAGGAAGCCCCCACCATTGACCTTGGCGAAGATCCCGCTGTAACCCCATCCCTGCCCGCAGACGGGGCCGGTTTCCTGGGGGATGGGCCCCAGGTCGAGGATGTCCACGATGAGCAGGTCACCGGGTTCGGCGCCCTCGACACGTACCGGACCACTCAGCATGTGGCAACGGTCGAGGTCGACGTCGCGTACGTCGTTGGCAGAGTCGTTGTTGCCGATCTGACCGTCGGTCCACTCACGGCACTCGACACGAAACTCCTGGCCGGGTCGGGCCGTGGCGGCCGCCGGGACATCGGGATGGATCCGGTTGTGCCCGGGGACGGCCTGTTCGGCCATGGGCTTGGACGGGTCGTGGCTGAAAAGGACTTCAGGCATGTCGGCCTCGCCTTCGAAGAGTCACGTAACCGCTGTGGTGGTGCTGTACTGGCACGTCCGTACTGAGTCGTACGGTCGGGTTGCTGTCAGTCGCGGGGCAGGAGCGTGTGCCGCGGATCGGAGTGTGGTGTGGGTGTGGGGTCCGAGGCGCGGTGGGCGACACGGGGTCGCTCGGCGCTCTCGGCGGCAGCGTCGTGGACGCGTTGTTGAGCCCCGGACATGGAACGCACCATCGGTGCGGTGTAGGCACGTGTGGCACGTGCTCCACATGCGCAGTCGACGGCGGCAGGGGCCTGACCCATCGGGGTGTTCGTGGTGCTTTCATGCCGCTCGGGGCATCGGTAGAGATAGGTGACCATCGCCACCTCCTTCCCCATGAAAATAACCCATATGGAAGGAAATGGACAAGGGACACTCAGCAAGCCCCACGCCGAGAGACACCGGTCGGCGCCCCGGTACGAGGGAAGCCGTACACGAAGAAGGGGTGTCGGAAACCCTTCGGTTTCCGACACCCCTGAGACCTTGTGAGACCTTGCGGGCCGCCCCTACAGGTCTTCGCCGTGGACCGGGCCGACCGGGCCGGAGCCGTCGGTGACGTGCGACTCACCGGTCTGGCTCTCCTCCAGCCACTCGTCCCAGGACAACTGCCAAAAGCCCCAGCCGTTGTCCCACTCGAAATCACGGTCGGTGCCCGTGGTGTCGAGGATGTCACCCATCATGGTGTTGGTGAAGAACCATTGCGCGTCGTCCATCCGCAGGTTGGTGCAACCGTTGGAGGTGTTGCCCGAGCCGATCGCGCTGTTGCTGGACATCTCGTGGATGAACTCACCACTGTTGGAGGTACGAACCGCGTACTCCACGTCCACGTTGTAGTAGCCCGGTTCGTCCTCCTGGATCCCGACGGTCGCCGAATCCATGGTCAGGTTCTCGTAACGTTCCATGAGGATGTGCACACCGCTGGTCGTGGTGTCGAACTCGCGGTTGGCGGCGCCGTTGCTGACTTCCATGGTGCGTTCGTGCTCACCGTCGATCTCGACGGTCATCTCGTGGTCCGGCACGTGCATCGTCGCGATCAGCTCACGGCCGACTTCGAAATCGATCTGATAATTGCGGTGCCCGAAGACATCTTCGGCGGCCTCGACCCCGGCGAGGTTCAGGTCGACCGTGACGTTCTGGTGTGGTTCCCAGTACTCCTCGGGGCGGAACACGGCCAGCTGGTCGGTCTGCCACACCCAGGAACCGGCGATTTCCTGCTCGGAGGTGACCATCATGGAGTTCTCGACCTCGACCTTGTTGGTGACCGGCAGGTCGAAGTTGATCACCACCGGCATGCCGACACCAACGGTGTCACCCGAACTGGGGAAGTTCGACGTCAGGTCCAGGCGCTGCCCGGGGACCGCCTCGTGCGTGGTGAAGTCGTGGACGAGTTCGGTGGCCTCTCCGGCCTCGTTCTCTGCGGTCGCGGTGACGGTCACCTCGGCACCCGGGCGCAGATTCCAGTGACTGACCCACTCGGTCTCGTCCTCGTTGAGGCTTCCGGTCATCTCGTAGAGGGAGTCGTCCTCTTCCTCCGCCTCTTCCGAGACGGCCTGATCGACCTGGACGTCGGTGATCACACCGCCCTCGGCCGTGATCGTGATCGGGGAATTCGGGGGGAGTTCTTCGGCGTCGGCCTCGGGGGTGATCGACAGCTCGGCCGGGTCCGGCTCAACGGCGTCGTCGCTGCCCTGTGTCTCGGCGCCGCCGGAGGGAGTGCAGGCACTGGCGACGAACGCGAACGCCACCAGCCCGATACCGAACCGGCGCGAGATCGCCGGGTGGGACTTGCCCGTCACGTCTGGACCTCCATTGCTTCCTCGAACGCCGTCCTACTGGTTAGACGCATTCGACCGGAAAAAGTTCAGAAAAGGTTTTGGGTACCTACGCATCGGTGTAGAGCGGCAATCAGGCAGATCCTCCTGGAACGCCAGGATTATACCCAGGGGGCGGCTACACGGGGACTTCGGGAGGAGTGCACAGATTTCCAGGAGATGTGACCCCGGGTACACGAGCACAGGTTGCCTTCGTCCACCCCTCTCCATAGAATCTGGAGCATTCGCACCAGTTTCTTGGGGAAGCCGCCGAGGTGTAGCCCCAGCTTTTCGCAGGCAAGGAGGAAGCCATGCCATGGCTCTGGCTCACCGGTGCGATCATCGCCGAGGTGACAGCCACCACATCCCTGAAGCTCTCCGAGGGGTTCACCAGGACAATTCCGTCGATCGTGGTGGTCGTGGGGTACGGCGCAGCGTTCTGGCTGCTCTCACAGAGCCTTGTGCGAGGTATGGACCTGGGAATCGCCTACGGCGTGTGGGCCGCATTCGGTGTCGCCCTGGTCGCCACCATCGGCGCCGTGTTCCTCGGAGAATCCCTCACCTGGATACAGGTGTGCGGCATCGCCCTCGTCATCGCCGGGGTCATGGCCCTGGAGATGGGTGGGCAACGTTGACCGAACCCACAAATCATTGACGGAACACACGACATGACCCTCGACCCCGACCAGGTCAGCGACGGGCGCAGACGTAAAGGACTACAGCGCCGCAGGCTCCTCCTGGACGCGACCATGCGCGTGATCGAACGCGACGGGCCGGTATCGGTGACCCAACGCAAGGTGGCCACCGAGGCGGGGGTGCCACCCAGCGCCGTGACCTACTACTACGCGACCGTGGACGAACTGCTCGTGGACACCCTCGTCCGGGTCAACGACAACTACGTCGCACAGATCTCCGCACTGCCCCCCGGTGACGAGGCCATCGCGGCCCTGGCCCGCATCATCACCCCTTCCGACGCGGCCGACCGGGCCCACCTGATGGCCGAGTGCGAGCTGTTCCTCATGGCGGCCCGTCGTCCTTCCATGCGCGGCGAACTCCTGCGCTGGTCCCGGGCCCTGGACACCTTCCTCACCCGCTACATCACCGACCCGGACCGACGACTGGCCGCGTCCGCCACCATCGACGGGCTGTTCCTACGCTGTTGCGTCCCGGAAGGGCCGTTCTCCCCCACCGAGGAGGAGATCCACCGCGTGCTCGTTCGACTCCTCCACGACCAGGACATACCCGGCTGAACCACCCATGCCGCTTCGGTCCCACGGTTGCTCAGCGGCTCAGCACACTCGTTCCCAGGAGCACTCCAGCTCACCGCTCCCCTCCGGCAACGCCCGTTGCGCGAAGGTGTCGCCGGACACTCCGTGCCCCAGGTACTCGG